>JBDHXA010000001.1:0-107860 GCA_039810485.1 Chlorobiota bacterium
AATTTGAACTCATCGGAAGTAACTGGCACGCTTGGCGTTGCGAATGGTGGCACAGGCAATAACACTATAGGTCCCGCTGGTTCTTCAGCATATTCTGACGGATCAAAGATCAGCTATACAGCCGCCGGCACAACCGGACAAGTATTAACCTCAAACGGCGCAGGCGCACCGACATGGACAACACTTCCCAACGCAACGGTAACGGGAGCAAATAATGGTTTATCTTTGTCCGGTGGAAATATACAACTTGGCGGCACATTAATCAAGAATACTGTTGATACTCTTGGCACATACAACTTGCAATTTGGCGCAACGGGCAATACTGGCAGTGTAACATTTGGCAATACCGGTGGCGACGTTGTTATCAGCAAATTTGGGACAGCCGGTATAGTGAAGAATAATGCTTCCGGCGTATTGTCGAGCGGCGCAGTGAATTTGAACTCATCGGAAGTTACTGGCATACTTGGTGTTGCTAATGGCGGCACAAATAACTCTATCATAGGCGGCAATGGTTCGGTGGCATATTCAGACGGCACTAAAATCACTTATACTAACGTAGGTGTTTCCGGCGATTTGCTAACAGTGTCAGGAGGTTCTCCAACATGGACTTCGTCAGCTAATATTTTGAATAATCTAACTGCTGATAATGGCTTAACAAAGAATACAAGCACAAATGTGCGTCTTGGCGGAACTCTCACCACGAATACGAATATAGACCTTGCCGGCAATAATATGATATTTACAAAAAGCAATGCCGGAGTTGTGCAATTGAAAAATTCTAATAATACTGCTAATCGTCTTGAGTTTTACAGCCCCGGCAATAATACCTATTCAGCATTTCGTGCAGGTGTTCAAAATGCAAATTTTGTGTATACGCTTCCAACAGTAGCAGGAACTGTTAATCAAGTGTTAAGCATTGCTTCTATTACAACCGACACTGTAAATTTAACTTGGGCGTCGGCAGGCGGCGGCAGTGGAACAAGCTGGCTTGTAGCTGGAAATGGCGGCACAAGCAGCAACAACTTCCTTGGAACTACTGATAATACCAGCATGCAAATTAGAGTAAACAATGTTCATCAGATGATATTCAATACAAATAATAGTATTCAAAGAGATAATAACGGTGCTTCGCGCGGAAATGGCGCTGTAGATCTTCAAAATTCGCGTAGTAGTTTTGCACAAGTTGCAAGCGGCGCATATTCATTCATAGGAGCTGGTTATGGTAATACAGCAGCCGGATATGCTACTGCAATTGCGGGTGGAATTTCAAACTCGGTTAGCGCTGAAAATGCTGCAATATTAGGCGGTCAAAACAATACTGCAAACTCTAATCAATCTGCGATTGTCGGCGGCTCTGGCAATACTGCAAATGGAGCTAATTCTTCGGTTTTAGGCGGTCAGAACAATACGTCATCCAATCAAAACACTGCCGTAGTCGGCGGCTCTGGCAATACTGCAAATGCAGCTAATTCTTCGGTTTTAGGCGGTCAGAACAATACGTCATCCAATCAAAATACTGCCGTAGTCGGCGGCTCTGGCAATATTGCAAATGCCGTTAATTCATCTGTCGTGGGCGGCTACAACAACAAAGCTGCAAATACAAGCACTGCAATAGTTGGCGGCAATTCAAACACTGTGAATGGTATTTCATCGGCTGTTGCCGGCGGTGATAGCAATGTGGTGAACGGTCAAAACTCATTCGTAGGCGGCGGCTCCAATAATACGCTTGACGGTCAATATTCTGCTATAGTCGGTGGTCAGAATCTGCGACTAGGCGCCAACTCATTCGGCTATAATGCTTCCGGCTCAACAAATATGAATTCGTACAACAATATCGCATATTTAGGCAATGTGCATACATTTATAGGAAATAATGATAATTCGGCGCGCGAACTGCGGTTTATGGTTCCGACAAACAGCCCAAACAGTGCTTATTATACTTCGTTCAAGGCGCGTGCTCAATCTGCAAATATCAATTATACACTGCCGAATTCTCAGGGAACTAATGGTCAAGTTCTCACAAATGACGGCACAGGCGTATTGTTCTGGTCGTCGGCTGCTGGCGTGTCGCGCGACTCGGTTTGGATGCTCAATGGAAATAATTATGTTGATTCTACTTTGAATTTTCTTGGAACTCGAGATGCACGTCCGTTAATATTCCGCACTAATAATACTCCGCGTCTCATTATAAACTCTAATACTGGCAATGTTGGCATCAATACAAATCTGGCCTCGGAAAAATTGGAAGTGAAGAACGGAAATATTTTGCTTTCCACAAACATTGATAACTCGACAAGCGAACTACGCTTCCAAGAGTCGGGCAACAACAATAACGACTATGTCGGCTTTAAAGCGCCTAATACTATACCGGTCAATACAATATGGACATTGCCAAATGCTGACGGAACAAGCGGTCAGATGCTCGTTACCAATGGCAGCAAAATATTGTCTTGGGCATCGCCTGCAACGCTCGACTCGGCGTGGCAGCTAAGAGGAAATGCAAATACTGACTCAACGAAGCATTTTATAGGTACAACCGATCAAAAGCCGGTTATCTTCAAATCGGGGAATACTGAGATGGCGCGCATACAATCTAAAACCGGCAATTTTGGCATAAATACAAACGCTCCAACACAGCAATTGGAAGTGAAGAACGGCAATGTTCTACTTTCCACAAACAGCTCTAATTCTACAAGCGAACTGCGCTTTCAGGCAGCCGGCAACAGTAATAATTATGTTGGGTTTAAAGCGCCAAATACTGTAACTTCAACAACTACGTGGTCTCTGCCGCCATCCGACGGTACAAACGGACAAGTGCTGACAACAGACGGCTCCGCTAATTTGAGTTGGAGTAATGCTGTAGCAGCAGATACTACCATTAAAATTTTGCGCAAAGCTTATACTTTTAATTTACCGAATATTGTATCACAAAATAATAATTATGAAAATGAGTATAATATGGATGTAACAATTACAGGTGCAAAAACTACGGGAACTGTATATTGTTCTCCAAGCCAGGATCTGCCTGACGGTTTGATGATTTCATACTGCCGAGTTGTTTCTAATAACACAGTAAGAATAGTTTTCAGGAATGAAAGATATCCATTTCAAGACATAGATCCGCCCAGCATGACTTTTTATATAACCGTTATACAGTAGGCAATTGCGCATTTATTTAACTACTATCATGAAATCGCTCATATTCATATTCGTTATATTGCTTGCATTATTCTGCTCTTCGATGCAAGCGCAGATATTGACAAATAATGGCGCGATTATAACGGCATCGCCGCGGGCTGTAGTATTTGTCAATGGCAGCGCTTGGATTAAAAGCGGCGAAATGTCGTTTGCCGATAGAGCCGAATTGCGCATTAGCGGCAAGCTGACTTTTGATTCGGGTTTGATGCTGTTTGCCGGCATATCAACAGGATACATTGCAGATGACTGCTATATCGGCGAGCGCGGCAATTTGCGACGTCTCGGGCAAGGCACATTATATTTATACCGCTTCACGCACAATAAGGGCATAATTGAGAATGAAGGAACTATAGAATACGGGCAGCCTTAGAGAAATCAGATGTCAAGATATGATTAGAAATAAGACCTCGAAAATAGGGGCAAAATAAGAATGAAACTACGTTTATACATATTGGCTTTCGCAGCGTTTTACTGCGCGGTGGGCGGTGCTTTCAGTCAGCATTTGCTCAATGACTCGACCGGACGCATTATCAATCGCGGCACATTGCGCTTTCTATCCGACACCGCCAAATTTGGTAATGCACAGGCGAATGTCAAAGAAATTGTCAATCAAGGCGTTATCGAATTTGTCGGCCGCCGTGCCACATTTACCGAAGCGTCTTTTCTTCCTTCGTTTCTGGGCGATGCCGGCTCTACCGCTCTCGGCTCAACTTTGGGATTTCGAGTTCCGGGCTTAGTACGGTATGCTCATGCAGTTGCAGGCGATTCGCAGTATGTGCAAACCCGCTATTTCAGCAGTTTAGAGTTGGACAAAGCTGCTCCGAAATTTATTCCGACCGATGTCTATGTTGGCGACACATTCAATATCACAAGCTCTTCTGGCGGACGAAGATATGAAGGCGTTTTTCACTACGATGGTGCCGCCAATCAGCCGATATTTCCAGAAAACAGCAATATATTCCGCATAAACCGATATTATAATCTCGATTTATTGGTAAGCGACGGAACTAACAGCAGCAAAAAAACTCTCGCACCAAAGCAAACTGCCCGATTAGACGGCGTTTTGACGTCAAGCGCTCAGGCGCCTCTTGCTCTCGACGGCTTCATGCTTTTGGGAAGCGACGGAAAAGACACATCAATTACAAATGGAACTATTGTGGTTGCAAGCGGAGGTTTGCTGGAAATGGGCAGGCGTCCTATTCGCTATAATGCTAACGTAACAGTAATGCAGGGCAAGGTTTACGCGCCGGATACAGCGGGTGCAATGCACGTAACATCACCTGCCACACTGACGTTGGACGGCAATGCCGGTCAGATCGACATGCGCGAAAACACCCTTATGATTGTAACCGGCGACTACAGCAATACTGGAAGTGGCGCGAACGCTTTGTTCGACAAAACGTCAACAGTAGTGTTCAACGGCGACGACAATCAAAAAGTTGAGCATACGCTTGCTAGCAATCCTTATGGAAATGTTCGGACATTACTATCCAAAACTGCTCGCGGTAATATATTTGTGGCAAGTGAATTAACCGTAGAAAACGGCGATATTCAGATGAAAAGCGATACACTAACAATGCAGAATGCCTCAATTCAGCCGAAATATGTGGGCGGTCTGGAAGAGGTGATAGGAGCAATGCGTCGCGTTAATATCAGCGGAGCGAATGCCGGCTATAGATTCAACAATATGCAAACACAGGCAACATTTGCTTCGGATACTGCAACATATCCAAGCGAAATGACAATTACGGCTACGCCGATGGCAGATCCAGCAAATCCTCCTATAAGATATAATAATTTAACTGATGTTAATCGTAGAATTATCATTGGCTATAGCGACACGTCAAAACCTTGGCAGGCAACGATCCGCGTTGGTTACCGCTCTTATGAAGCGGCAAAATTAGATCAAGCCAATCTTGTGTTCTTTGAAAATTGGGCAGACAGCGCAAAGGAGATGTCAACTGAATCTCTCAATCCGGCAAATATTTATTCACGGCTTTCAGCGCAGCCCAAAGCGCTTGGATACGTTGAACTGCCCGGAATACATGCCGCAAGCGCAGTTGGAATTAACGGAGCGGCAATATTCAAATCCGGACATGATCTGGTGCTTCGCGATAGGAGCATTCAACCGCCGTTAACATTATTAGCGCATGCTTTGTTAGAAGGCGCATATCGCGGCAATGAATTGATGGGAACTGAATTATTGCAGCGAAACCTGATACCATTGACGCCTCCGGCAATGTATCCATATTTATTAGATAGCGCTCGAGTAAATCAAACAGTAGCAAAAATTCCCGATTCCGTAGTTGATTGGGTAACTTTAGAATTTCGTTCACAATTAACAGGCGGAACTCGCTATTATCGCAACTGTTTCATCCGCGATAATGGCACATTAGTTGATTTAGACGGCAAAAGCCCTATAATTCTGCCGATGCACAAGCCCGGAGATTATTATGTGGCTCTGCGCCATAGAAATCATCTTGCTGTAATTACAGCTGCGCCTCAATCGTTAAGTTCGTCAATGACAGCCAATATATTGGACTTCGCTAATCCGAATATTGTTGAGGGAGGTTTCTCAGCATTAAAGCCGGTAGAATTGATTGGAGCCAGATATGTTTACGGATTAGTTGCTGGCGACAGAGATGGAAATGGCACGATAAATTCTATTGATTACACAACTATATGGAATGGTCGCGATTATGAAGAGTATTTAAACAATGACACCCAAATGAATGGAATTGTAAATACAGTTGATTTCAATGTGAGTTGGAATAATCGCTTGCGTCAGACCTTTGTAACGCCATAACATTAATGATATGAAAAAACTACGATACACGGGCGTAATAATGGCAGTTGTTTTGATGACAGTTGTATTGTTGCCATATAAAAGCGTTGCACAGAAATTGGACACATTATTGCAAGTATCAGTGATCAATCCTCATGTTTCCAACGATACATTGGAATTTTCTTTAGGATTAACTAGATTGAGCAATATTTGGGAGCGCTGGGCTAATGCAACATTTGAACTAGTTGTTGATCCGGCACCATCGCAGGATATTATGAAAATTGCGCTTATAGACGGCACTACACAATTAAACAACGGTTATACTATAACTCCTCGCATTGTAACTTCCGCTCTTGTGCCGGGCAGCAAAATAACACAAACGAGAATAAGCATTACAATACTAGGACCGGAGTTTTTTTCACAGGCAAATTCAGTAGGAATAGACACGTCCAATCCGCTTTTGGTGGGACGTTTCCGTGTGATTCGCACCGATGGACAGCCATTTCAAGAGCCGATCAGCGTTAATTGGCTTGGCGATTATACATATTATCAGGCGACTGCTTATAAAATTGACAAGGACAATACGCCATGGAATATGACTGATGATAATATAGAGATGGCAAGCAAATCTAAATATGTTTCTGGCAGAACAACGCTCTTGCCGCCAATAACATTTGACTGCTCATCGCTTTACATTAAATATTTGGGCAGCCGCGTAGTGCAGCTTAGTTGGGAAACTCAATCAGAGCGGCTTTTGAAGGGATTTGTTGTTGTGCGCGGCTTATTGCCTTTCGGCGAAACTGATACGTCAAAAGTCGAGTTTTCGGATACGCTTGCATCATTTCACACTAATCCTGCAATGCGGGCAAAAGCAGGCAAAGGCAAGGGCGCACAATATATGCTGATTGATACGGCAGAACTGCGCGGCGAGTATTATTTTTACAAAGTAATTGCCTATGACACGAGCGAGCATGAATCCCTTTTCTGTATGAAAGGAGTTAACGTTCCATTTGCCGTTATCAGCGCCGCAGCGCCGCAGCCAAACCCATTTTCTGAGAAAACAACGGTTGAATATGTTCTTGACGACGATGTATATTTAACGTGCAAAGTGTACAACGCGGCAGGTCAGCTATTTGAAACGCTGATAAATAATAAATTTTCAAAATTAGGAACATACACAGTAGATTTCGTTGCCGATGCTTTTGCATTGCAAGGAATGTACGATATTATATTTATTGCCACGCCCATAAAAGATCAGTCAATAGAATTATCGCGCGCTGTTGTAAAAGTGCAATTGCTGCGCCACTAATATTAATTTAGTGCTTATTATCTGCTAACTGAAAAAAATGAAATTATTTTGATGTTGAAGTGCAACAGAGATATAAACAATAAAATGCTAAAGCATTGCAGCAGAATATTTTTCTCTGTAGCAATACTTTTAGGAATTCTCATTGCAAGTGCTACAATAGCATCTGCTCAATCTTTTACTGAATCTTTTCGAGAAGTGGAAGTATTGCCGTCGAAAGACACAGTATTTCGCATGCGCCATGACGGCTCTTTCCGATTTGGCATTCAAGCAGGAGGAAACGGCAGCTATTATATGGGCGTGCTGAAGGTGCCTCGCATTGCAGCCGATATAAAACGCGGTTTGATAGATGTAACCACAGGCGACGGAGCTGGATATTTTCTTGGCGGTGCAGTTGAGTATTTGCCATACGAAAAAAATTGGGGTGCTGCTTTAAAAGTGAATGTTATTGACACTCGCTATGGCAATGGCGTATCAGAGCCAATCAATATAGATTCTTCTCTTAAATATGTTTCGCAAACAATGGTAAACTATCTAGTAGTAGCACCAGAGATTAGATATAATTTGCCAATAGACGGACTATATGCAATCGGAGGACTTGATTTTGAAATTAAGACGGCGTCAGAAGGAAAAGTAGGCCGTCAATTCAATAATGTTGGCGATATTACGCAGCTTGCTATAGATACTAACTTTGCCCCACAAGTTTTTCGCTTCGGCGGTCATATAGGGATCGGATACGATATGTTTTCTGCAAATCTTCCGCCCAGAATGCGTTTTCGAGTTTCACCTTTCATTTCATTGCAGACAGGCAGTGCTGTGGCAGCTTCGCTCGGATCTAATTGGAACTCATTTACCGTCAAGGCAGGCATCGCGTTCAAGCTAAGTTTCGACGAAGTAACCGACAGCATTATTCCATATGATCCGAATTATTCTGAGCCGCCAAAATATTTAGCGTCGGCACAATATCCGCGCGGAATATTGTATGCAGAGTCTCGGAATATACGCCAATTAGAGATACTTGATTTGACTGTGTCTGCCATAGAAGTGCCAGCCGAAGAAACGCCAACGATTCAAACTATCACAAACCAGCAGACGCCGCAATCCGAACTGCCTGTTCGCAATGGTGGCGAGACGATAGCAGCGACTGAAATCCCCTCTATTTCTAGCTCGGAAAATGCTCGGCAAGGCATAAATTCAGCGCAAACATCCTCTGTGAAAGTTGACCTCAACACCACTAGGGCATTTCCTTTCTCCACATCTGTTTCCTTGAACCTCAGCACGGATGCTCGCCAATATCTTGACGCAGTGGCAGAATACTTAAAAAGCAATCCAAGAGCTACTGTGCGCATAGTTGGACATTCTGACAATACTGGAACAACAGCTGAACAGCAAACTGTTTCAGAACGGCGCGCCCAGCAAGCAAACGAATATTTGCGTCGCAAAGGAATCTCACAAGGAAGAATATTCCCCTCTGCAATGGGAGCTCGCGAGCCGGTAGCGGACAATATTTCGGAGGCAGGCCGCCGCAGAAACCGTAGAGTGGACATTCAAGTTGTTCAATAAATTATTCCTATTTCCATAGTTATTTCGGGCAATTTCACAGCAATTTGCTATTTTTGCTCCAAAGACCATGCATCATATAATATCGTCGGAGTTTAATCAATGACCGAACAAGCAGCTACGGTTTGCATTATTGAAGACAGCGAAGCTATCCGCCGCTTATTTGGCATCATCCTGAAAAAAAACGGCTATGAACCGGTAGAATTTGACATTGGTCAGTCGGCGGTAAATTGGCTCAAAGACAATAAGCCGGCGGTTGTGTTATGCGACGATATTCTGCCGGATATTAATGGGAGCGAGATTATTAAAATACTGCGTCAAACTTCCGAAGGCAGACAGCAGTGCGTAATAGCAATTACGGGATATGCTTTGACGACAGATCGCGAACGCTATATTGCAATGGGTTTTGACGGCTATATTCCCAAGCCGATCAACACATCTACTTTTATTGATGAAATACGCGAAATAATCGCTTCAAAGCAAAGCAAATAGCATAACTTGATATTTAGTTGTTTGTAATTAATTAAGCATTGTTCTGTCATTAAATTGCCATTCTTCAGCATTAATACTTTTTGATACGACATGGGCGCTTCTTACGACGCAATTATTCGAGAGTCAAACCAACAGCAAAAGATTTCTATCTTTCAATTCTCTAAAACTTATCCGGCTTTTATTGTTTTATTTGCCGGCATTGCATTAAGCTTCTTTTTCTGGAATTTTGTTGGCAATAAAGTTCGCTCTGATAGAACAGAGGAATTTAACAAAGCAAGCGGTTCGGTGGTAGGGCGCTTAGAAACTGAAGCCAATCGCAGCAAACAAGTGCTTACTTCCATTGATGGCTTGTATAAAAACAGCGTTCAAGTTGTGCGGGATATGTTTGAGCTTTACGGCTCTATTCCAACGCGAACAAATAATGCAATTCAAAGCATCTATTATGTGCCATATATAGCTCATGCTGACAAGGGTAGGTTTGTTTATTACGCTCAATCTGAGCGATATTATAATTATTCTATAAAATCTGACAGCAATCGCTCATATTATTTGCCAGTTGAATATGTAGTTCCTCTTTCGCAGATTGTCAACCGCTCCGGTTTAGATTTCTCTACAGTTCCCGAAGCTGATGCAACAGTCAAGCGTGCGCGAGATGCAAAAGGCGCCATCGTGGCATCGCCCTTCTATAAGGTGCGCCCTGATACGCTCGGCTTTTTAATGGTGTTTAAAGTAGAAAACAAACCGGCTGAATCATCAATTTTAGGTATTTCCAGCGGCAGCAGCGAGGGATATGTTGTATTGGAAGTGAATGCCGACAAATTTTTTACCCGCGCTATTGGCGAAAATGTTGCGAGCGATACAACTATAATCTTCCAGATATTTGACAACGGCACAGAAAGCCCAATATATTCCTCTAAGAATGCCGGCTTGCTTGCGGCTGATATATCGCCGATGTTCTCAGAATTCCAATCTATCCCGTTTGCCGACCGAGAATTGCGGGTGAGATTTACAACCGTGCCAAATTTCGGCGGCAAGTTTCAATCTATGCTGCCTTTGCTTTCGTTATTGATTATGCTCATATTGAGTTTCGTTGCATTCGGTTTTGTTGTTTCTATCACTACAAGTCGAGCGAGAGCTCTTGATTTGGCAGACCGTCTTACGCGCTCTCAACGCAGAATAATAGAAGCGTCGAAAGACATCATTGCTGTTTTAGACATCAATGGAAATTACAAAACTATTAGTCCTGCGGTCGAGCAAATTCTTGGCTGTCAAATAGATAGCATTATTGGAAAAAATATTGCAGATCTTTTTGCTGATGCGCAAGACAAAGTTGCTTTCAAAAATAGAATTAGCGATGCAGCGCACGGAGAAAGCGGTGTCGTTTTCGATGTGCAGATGATTACTAGCACTAATGAAATACGATGGCTGAGCTGGAATTGCACTGTTTCCCGCATTGATGGCAATATCTATGCAACAGGTCGCGATGTAACGTTGCAAAAGATTGCAGAAGAACAAATTAGATTGAAAAATCGCCAAGTACAATTGTCGGAACGGCAAGCGCGTGAAATTAGCGAGTTTAAGTCAAGATTTATGCGAGATCTAAGTCACAAGTTGCGTAATAACCTGACCGGCACGCTTGGCTTTTTGCAGCTTCTCAGTGGGAAACTCTATAATAATGAAGAAGAAGAACAATTTTACATTGCTCAGGCAGAATCAAGCTCCGATAATCTTTTTTCTGTTGTTACAGATATCATTGACGTGGCAGATGAAAGCGATGTTAAAACAATTGCACATTCTGAAAAATCGCGCATTTCTGAAGTTGTAAAAGATGTTCAAGAGTATTTTGTTGCAAATGAAAACGGGCGATTGATTTCAATTAAATCTGAAATTGAAACGCTGGATATCTCTATTATTGCAGACAAGTATAGTATTATCGAATGTTTAGTGGAAGCATGCAAGGCGCTCGCTCCCAAAGAAGGCAATCTGCAAATTCAACTGACAGCCAGAGCTAATCCCTTTGAAAAGGTGGCAGAAATCGAGATATTAGCACCTTATGATAAAAACATCAAAAAAATGATAGATATTTACAAACAGCATAGCAATAATTTGGTTGAGGCCCTGGTGCATGACAGTAATGACGTGCTGTTTCATATTGGGCTGGCATTATCGGCCACTCGTCAGCTGAATGGCACCATGATGATTGATTCATTGGGCGAAGGATCTGAAAATGTTTGTATGTTAACATTACCGTTAAGTCAAAATAAAAGGTAATACAAGTTATATTTATCCAGTATTTTTATATTCTAAGAAGGGCAAAAAAACATGAACGAGCAAAAAGATTGGCTTACAACTTTGCTTTTGGCAATTTTTCTAGGTGGTCTTGGAGTGCATCGCTTTTACACAGGGCACATAGGAATCGGCATAGCCCAGCTTTTAACTCTTGGTGGATGTGGCATCTGGTCGCTAATTGATATTATTCAGATTGCCACAGGTTCTTTTAAAGATGCTGACGGCAATCCTTTATTGCGAAATAATTGACGGTGTATTATGCCGTATTCTGACATTCAGAAAAAGGAAATAAATAATGCTGACTAACCGCATAGCAGGTATTATATTAGCAGCGACAATCATTGCGATTGTCGCTGCTGTTTTTTGGGGCAATCCATTTTCCTCGTCCGGCTTATTCCTTCCATGTTTTTTCCATAAGGCAACCGGGCTTTACTGTCCGGGCTGCGGCGCTACTCGAGGTGTTTGTAAATTGCTTCACGGAGATGTAAGGGGCGCACTTGGCTCAAATATATTGCTTCCTTTTATTTTGGGTATTATTGGTTATGAAGCAACTCGTGTTTTGGCATGGCATCTATTCGACAAAGATATGCCATCGCTGCGATTTAGCAAACGCATAATAATAACAGCAGGAGCAGTTGTGTTTGTATTTGTCGTGCTGCGCAATATTCCTTTCGAACCGTTTTGTCAATTAGCGCCATAAATGTTCAAGCAGCAATCTTAGCTAAAATTACTACAGTTGTAATTGGCGAAGGCATAATAAAATAGAAGCGGACGATTGATAAAACAATCGTCCGCTTCTGAAATCAGCAGCAATTCAAAGACAAACTAAGTTACTTGCCAAACAGCTTTAAAAGTACGCCTCCACTATTCATAAAGAAAGGCACAAAAACAAGCGAAATAATAGCCATAAGCTTAATGAGAATATTGAGAGATGGTCCGCTGGTATCTTTGAAAGGATCTCCCACAGTATCTCCGACAACTGCCGCCTTATGAGTGTCCGATCCTTTGCCGCCAAGTTGTCCTGTTTCTATGTATTTCTTTGCATTATCCCAAGCGCCGCCGGAATTTGCCATAGAAATAGCCAGCATCACTCCGACAATCAATGCTCCAATCAATAGGCCGGCAAGCATTTCAACGCCGAAAAGCCATCCGGTTAGCAATGGCGTTGCAATAACTAATATTCCGGGAGCAATCATTTGACGAAGAGAAGCGCCAGTTGATATATCAACGCATGTAGCATAGTCGGCACGAGCTTTTCCTTCGAGAAGACCAGGAATTGTGCGAAATTGGCGGCGAACTTCTTCAATCATGTCAAAAGCTGCTTTGCCAACAGAACGCATGGTCATTGCTGAAAAAGAAAATGGCAGTGCTGCCCCTACAAATAGGCCGGCCATAACTTTAGCGTCGAGCATATTGATGGTTGGAATGTTTGCTCTTGTTAAAAATGCCGCTGTTAATGCAAGCGAAGTTAATGCTGCAGAGCCAATGGCAAAACCTTTGCCGATTGCAGCCGTTGTATTGCCTGCCGCGTCTAAGGCGTCAGTTCTTTTGCGTATATCTTTGCCCATTTCAGCCATTTCTGCAATGCCGCCGGCATTATCAGACACTGGTCCGTAAGCGTCAATAGTTAAACCAACTGCAATAGTGCCCAACATGCCTATGGCTGCCATTGCAATGCCATACATGCCTGCAAATGAAAAGCCAAGTACAACTGTAACAGCCATAAGAATCATGGGCAGCACAGCGCTGTTGTAACCGAGGGAAAGACCGTAGATAATATTTGTTGCAGAGCCGGTTTTGGATGCGTCTGCAACTTCGCGCACGGGCTTGTAGCGATGCGAGGTATAATATTCAGTAATTAGCCCAATAAGCAAACCTGAAATCAAACCAGATGCTAAAGCAATGAAAACGCCGGTATTAGTGTAATTGTGTTCGCCTAACTGAAATGACTCAGGCATCAATCTCATAGTTGCAAAATACACGCCTATCAACATAATGAGAGTAGAGCCGATAAGAGCGTTTTTAAGAGATCCTTCAACTTTTTCTTCAGATTTTGGGCGCACAAAAAAGAGAGAAATAAAACTAGCAACAATGCCAACGGCGCTTATAAACAAGGGGAATAATAAAGCGGATAATCGTATATCTTCGGGGAGTGCGGCAAAAGACGCCGCGCCAATGACCATTGCAGCGCACGTTGACTCTGCGACAGAGCCGAATAAGTCAGCGCCCATTCCTGCAATGTCACCCACGTTGTCGCCCACATTATCGGCTATGACTGCTGGATTGCGCGGGTCATCTTCAGGAATGCCGGCTTCCACTTTTCCTACTAAATCAGCGCCTACATCTGCAGCTTTAGTGTATATGCCTCCGCCAACACGACCAAATAAAGCAACGGAAGAACCGCCTAAAGCAAAACCGGAGAGAATTTCCATCACAATATGTTGTTCTACGCCAGCTGGCAGCGCCGCTCCGATGCCAAGATATAACAAAATTAAGCCGCATACAGCAATGCCGGTCAAGCCAAAGCCCATTACAACGCCGGAATTAAAGGCAATAGAGAACGCCGCCGGCAACGACTTTCGTGCAGCTGCTGCTGTTCGCACATTTCCCTTCGTTGCTATCTTCATGCCTATAAAGCCGGATAAAACCGATGCGCCTGCGCCGATAATAAAACATACGGCAGAATAAATGCCTGTTTTAAAATTAACATGCGAGTCATTGACGGTTAGAGCGATTATAATGGCGAATAGTCCCATAAATAAAGCTAGAATTCTGTATTCACGCTTTAAAAATGCCATGGCGCCTTCGGCAATGGCTTCAGAAATCTCCTTTAAGCGCGATACTTCCGCTTCAGAAGCAGCACCGCTTTCTATAGTAACCGACGTTACACGACGCGCATAAAGGAAGGCGACTATTAATGATAATGTTCCCAGCACAAGAATTAACGTTAGAATCATGGAAATCCGTAAAATTGTGAATAGAGTAATGGCAATTAATAATATGTATTCTCATTTGTCAGTAAATAGCTAAGATTAGCGCAAAAATACAAAAACGTTGCGCTTTTTACTTGATTTCAAACATGGAACGTATTTTTGCAACTTAATTGTTTCTCTTTTTGGGGCTTAATTTGCATGAATATTACTATGCGCTTATGTACCGTTGTTTATATGGCTGTGCTTCTTGGAATGAATTTAGCAATAACTGTTTATGGACAGAATGCTGCCCATATACAGAAACCGGTAAAACATTTAACATCTTCACAAAAAATACAGCCGATTACGGCTAAAGAGCTTTCTCAATTAACAACTGCTGTTGAGACGAAATCAGAAAAAAAAATAGAAAATCTGAAAGCATTAGTGATAACCGCGCATCCCGATGACGAAACGTGTTTTGCAGTCACTATGTATAAAATCACCAAAGAACTTGGCGGTGTTGTTGATTTGGCAGTAATTACAAATGGCGAAGGCGGTTATAAATACTCAACTCTTGCAGAGGATATCTATCATCTAAAATTAACTGACGAAACAGTAGGGCGCGAGTATTTGCCGTCTATTCGCAAACGCGAACTAATGGCAGGCGGCAAATATGCAGGCATTCGCAATTATTATTTTTTTGACCAAAAAGATACTCATTATACTCTTGACGCGGATACTGTTTTGAATCAGGTGTGGGACGTTGAATGGGTAAAAAAGCGATTGCGCGTATTGATGGAGCAAGAAAACTACAATATTGTTCTGACGCTATTGCCAACGCCAGAAACGCATGGACATCATAAAGCGGCAACTATCATTGCTCTTGAAACTGCTCAATCTCTAACTGCACCGGCTAAACCTATTGTTTTGGGATGCGGCTTCGGCATGAAAAATGATACAATTCCAACATTCACAGAACTAAATAATTATCCCATAACTCATTGCAACTTGTCGTCGCCAGTGGCAGCTCTCGACAAAACGCAAAAGTTTGGCTATAATGACCGTCTCAATTACACAATTATTACGAGCTGGATGGTTGCCGAGCATAAATCTCAAGGAGCAATGCATCTTGGATTTCGATCTGAACTTGAGAATTTCTGGTTTTTTGATGTCAACGATTCCAAATCTCTGCCAAAGATTAAAGATCTTTTTATGCAAATGTCCAAAACAAAGCCTTAACCAAGTATTAGTGGTTCGACCGCTCATTTGTTTAATAAAAACAGTACTGAAGTATTTACTAATAAACATCATATATGACTTTAGAAGAATTGAATTCGCTGTTGATTAAAGCGGAAAATGAATTTAATCTAACAAGATATGATAAAGCCGCCGAACATATTGGCGGCTTAATGCGTTGCTTCGAAAAAATATATGTTAATAATAATGTAATTTTATTGCAAATTCAGAGTTATCTTTTACAATCTAGAATTGAGTGGAAGCAAAGCCATTATGAAAAAACTATTGAAAATGCAAGTATTGCTTTGGCTTTGGCTGATAAATTAGCTGTTGATATTAATGAAAAACAAATATTTAAAGCTAAGGCATTCAATATGTTGGGTCTTGCCTATTGGAATATTGGAAAATTGTCATTGTCTGTAGATAATTATTATAAAGCATTAGAAATCAGTGAAATAATAGACGAAAAGAGGGGAGTTGCGATTGTAACTGGTAATATTGGCATGGTTTATAGGAAATTGCGCGACTATCAAAAATCTTTAGAATTTTATCGCCGATCTTTACATCTTTATCAAGAACTTAATAATCCAGAAGAAATTGCAGGTATTCTTGGAGATTTAGGCGTAGTGCACTTTCAGATTGGAAACTATGATGAAGCGCTAACATATTATTTGCAATCTCTAGCCATCTTAGAACAGCTTAATAATAAAAAACAAATTGCCCAGCTATCAACCAATATCGGTCACATTTATCTTATTAAGAAAGAGCACGTAAGAGCAATTGCCATCTTTAATAATTCGCTCGATATTTATTTAGAATTGAATTCGCTTCCTGATATCGCTTATGTAAAATATTTGCTTGGCAGCGCATATTCTCAAAAAGAATTTTCAAATTATGATCCTGAAAATGCAAAGAAGTGTCTTCTTGAATCTATTGAAATTCTGAAGGAATTAAATGCAGAAATATTTGCTGTGGAAAACTATAAGATACTATCGGAAATATATGAAGACGAAGGCAGCTTGCAAGAGTTTGCATATAACATTAAGCAATATCATAGGCTAATTTTAAAAGAGCTTAATGAAAAATCTGCTAAGCAAGCACAGCGATATTCGATAGATTATCAACTTACGGAGCTGCAATTAGAACAGCAAAATTTAAAAGATAAAAATGATGCGCTTGCCGAACTAAACATGCAACTCGCCATCAAAAATCAACAGCTTATCAAAGCAGATGAAGAAAAAAATGATTTTATGAGCATGGCTGCACATGATTTAAAAAATCCGCTTGGCGCAGTAACGATGATAGCAAAAATATTAGCTAATGATGCTGAAGCTATAAGTTCGAAAGATATTCATGAATTAGCCACTGACATACATACTTTATCAAAAAGAATGTTTGATTTAGTATCAAATTTGTTATATCTCAACAAAGTGGAACAAGGCATAATGCCAAATGACAAGTCATTGCTATCTATATCAGATGTAATTTATCCTATTGTTAAGCAGCATATTCTTTCTGCTGAGAAGAAAGATGTAAAAATTATTTGTCAGATAAAAGACCTGCAATTATACAATAGCCCATCTGTTTTATTTCAAATTCTTGATAATTTAATTTCTAATGCTGTAAAGTTTACTTTCAAGAATACCATAATAACAATAGCCACAGAATTAATTGATGCAGCGCATCTGCGAATTTGCATCACCGATGAAGGTCCAGGATTAACAGAAACAGACCGTCTGCAAATTTTCGGAAGGTTCAAACGGTTGTCTGCGCAGCCCACTTTCGGAGAACAATCGAATGGATTAGGACTAGCAATTGTCAAGAAATTAGTGGAAACTATCGGAGGACATATTCGGTATGACAGCGATTTAGGAAGAGGCACAACGTTTTATGTAGAGCTGCCTCGAAATTTGTCGGAAGAAATATGATGCTAACGAGATGATTTACGATTTAAACTGCCGGTCAATCAATAATATATTCTCAGGTTATTTGCACTAAATTACAGCCGAGAATAAATGACCTTAAAAATAATTATACAGTAAAAATAAATCTGATAAGATGATAACAGAAGAATTATATAAATTGCTATTCGAAGCTGAAGCAATTTTTAATCAATTCGGATATAATAAGTTTCAAGAATACGTAGAGAAATTGATAAAACACCTTGATGAAGCCATTCCAAACCCGGACATTGCGATATTGCAAATTGAAACAAATCTCTTGTTGTCGCGCGTAGCTTGGAAGCAAGGATTCTATGAAAAAACTATTAAATATGCAAATATAGCTCTCTCTCTTACAGACAAATTATTTATATCCGATAACAAGGTGGAAGTGTATAAGGCAAAATCGTATAATATGATAGGCCTTGCATATTGGAATTTAGACAATTTATCAACAGCTATGTCCAATTATCACAACGCTTTGGAAATATGCGAAAAATTAGGTGAAAGAAAAGGTGCTGCAATTATTACAAGCAATATTGGAATTATATATAAAAACATTCATGATTATGAAAGAGCATTTTCTTTTTATTTGCGCGCTTTGTCTGCTCATAAAGAATTAAATAATGATGAATCTATCGCTGAAATTTATTGCAATTTGGGTGTCGTTAATGAAGAACTAAAAAAATATGATGAAGCGCTATCTTATTTTCTTCAAGCTAAAGAGTTATTCCAGAGTTTGAATGACATAAGACAAATTTCGCGCATGAACACAAATATTGGAAAAATATATCTTGAAAACAAGAAATACAACGAAGCTTATGCAATGTTTCAAAGCTCGCTGTCTGATTATGAAGAATTAGGTTTGTATAGCGATATTGGATTTGTAAAAAGTTTGTTGGGCAGCTTATATTCCAGAAAAGAATTTGCGGGGTATGATCCGAAAATTGCAAAAAAATATCTTCTCGAATCTATCGAGATATTCAAAGACATTGGATCCGAAAGCAAAATATCTGACAGCTATTTATTGCTTGCTGAAATTAGCGCTTATGAAGGTGATTGGCGCGCTCAATCCGAATACTTAAAACAGTATCAAGAGCGATTAAAGAGTGAATATGATGATGAGGTAAACAAACAGATATTACGATACACAATGGATTACGAACTCTCAGCATTGCAGCGAGAACAAGAAATCCTAAAGGAAAAAAACGCTGAATTGGCAGAACTGAATAATAAACTTTTATTAGCAAATAGACAGCTTGTAGAGGCAGATGAAGAAAAAAATGATTTTATGGGAATAGCTGCACATGATTTAAAAAATCCTCTTGGCTCTGTAACAATGATAGCAAATATATTGGCAAATGAATCCGAAACTATCAGCACCGCTGAAATTTATGAATTAGCAACCGATATTCGCACATTATCAAAGAGAATGTTTGAGCTAATTACTAGTTTTCTTGATCTCAATAAAGCTGATCTTGGCATAACGCATAATGATGTATTATTGTTTCCAATTTCTGATGTAATAAATCCTATTATAGATCAATATGAACCTTCGGCGCAATTAAAAGGCATAACTATTACAAGCAGTATATCAGCGATAATGCTATGCAATAGCCCCTCAATTTTAACTCAAATACTTGATAATTTAATTTCTAATGCTGTAAAATATACATTGCAAAACACGGAGATAACGATAACAACGGAATTAATTGACGAAGGTCATCTCCGCATTGGAGTTGCGGATCAAGGTCCCGGCTTAACTGAATCTGACCGTCAGAATATTTTTGGTAAATTTAAGCGGTTGTCGGCACAGCCGACAGGAGGAGAACATTCTAGCGGATTGGGGCTTGCCATTGTCAAGAAATTAGTGGAAGCAATCGGAGGACATATTCGATATGATAGCGATTTAGGAAGAGGCACAACCTTTTATGTAGAACTTCCCAGAAATTTGTCGGAAGAAGATTGAAGTAAATGAGATGATTAACTATGATGCAGCCGAGCAATTAATAAAATTCTCTATTTATGCGCAATAAATTTCATTCGAGGATAAAGAAATAGAAAAATAATTATAGTATCACAATAAATTTATAAAGTGGCAACCGAAGAATTATATAAATTGTTATTCGAAGCAGAAGCAATTTTTAACCAATTTGGATATAATAAGTTTCATGAGATCGTAGAGAAATTGATAAAACAGATTGATGAAGCCATTCCAAACTCGGACATTGCGATATTGCGAATCGAAACAAATCTATTGTTGTCGCGTGTTGCATGGAAGCAAGGATTCTTTGAAAAAACTATTAAATATGCAAGTATCGCTCTCTCTCTTTCAGACGAATTAGAGATATCCTGCAACAAAGAGGAAGTGTATAAAGCAAAATCGTATAATATGATAGGACTTGCTTATTGGAGATTAAATAATTTAGCAAATGCAATAAGCAATTATCATAAAGCATTAGGTCTTAGTGAGAAATTAGGCGAAAAGAAAGGAGTGGCAGTAATTACCGGCAATATCGGTGTTATATATTCAAGTATTCGTGATTATGCAAGGGCTTTTGAATTTTATTCGCGCGCTCTGTCTGCCCATATTGAGTTAAATAATATGGAAGCTGTTGCAGAAACATATTGCAATTTGGGAATTGCAAAAAAAGAGTTAAAAGAGTATGATGAAGCGCTCTCCCATTTCCTTAAAGCTAAAGAATTATTCGGGAATTTGAGTAATAAAAGTCAAGTTTTTCGCATGAATACAAATATTGGAGATATATGCTTGCAAAGAAATAAATTTAACGATGCCGATTCATTGTTTCAAGATTCATTGTCTATTTATGAAGAATTAGGTTTGTACAGCGATATTGGATTTGTAAAAAATTTGTTGGGCAGCTTATATTCCAGAAAAGAATTTGCGGGGTATGATCCGGAAATTGCAAAAAAATATCTTCTCGAATCTATCGAGGTATTCAAAGATATTGGAAACGAAAGCAAAATATCTGACATCTATTTAATACTAACTGATGTTAGCGCAGACGAGCGCGATTGGCGCGCTCAATCCGAATACTTAAAACAGTATCAAGAGCGATTAAAGAGTGAATATGATGATGAGGTAAACAAACAGATATTACGATACACAATGGATTACGAACTCTCAGCATTGCAGCGAGAACAAGAAATCCTAAAGGAAAAAAACGCTGAATTGGCAGAACTGAATAATAAACTTTTATTAGCAAATAGACAGCTTGTAGAGGCAGATGAAGAAAAAAATGATTTTATGGGAATAGCTGCACATGATTTAAAAAATCCTCTTGGCTCTGTAACAATGATAGCAAATATATTGGCAAATGAATCCGAAACTATCAGCACCGCTGAAATTTATGAATTAGCAACCGATATTCGCACATTATCAAAGAGAATGTTTGAGCTAATTACTAGTTTTCTTGATCTCAATAAAGCTGATCTTGGCATAACGCATAATGATGTATTATTGTTTCCAATTTCTGATGTAATAAATCCTATTATAGATCAATATGAACCTTCGGCGCAATTAAAAGGCATAACTATTACAAGCAGTATATCAGCGATAATGCTATGCAATAGCCCCTCAATTTTAACTCAAATACTTGATAATTTAATTTCTAATGCTGTAAAATATACATTGCAAAACACGGAGATAACGATAACAACGGAATTAATTGACGAAGGTCATCTCCGCATTGGAGTTGCGGATCAAGGTCCCGGCTTAACTGAATCTGACCGTCAGAATATTTTTGGTAAATTTAAGCGGTTGTCGGCACAGCCGACAGGAGGAGAACATTCTAGCGGATTGGGGCTTGCCATTGTCAAGAAATTAGTGGAAGCAATCGGAGGTTGCATTTATTTCGAAAGCGAGCTTGGCAGAGGAACTGCATTCTATGTGGAATTGCCTAGAAAATTACTAACTGAATTGTAAATTTACAGTTAATTACAAAGTATATTACACACAAAATTTAAAGATATAGAAAGAGGAAGTGAAAAAATGATCCTTGCTTTTTTATGAAATGAATTGTGGTTCTCTACCACTTCATAATATTTACTTCGTCTACATATATAGTTCGCTTGTTACGAAACAAAGCCAAGACAATTGCCAAACCCACAGCAGCCTCTGCAGCCGCGACGGCCATCACAAAGAAAACGAAAATTTGACCTGCGGGATCATTAAAAAATTGTGAGAATGAAACTAATGTTAGGTTGACCGCATTTAGCATAAGTTCAATGCTCATAAAAATGATAATTGCATTGCGTCGTGTAAGAACGCCAACTGCTCCAATCACGAATAATATCGCTGAAAGAGTCAAGTAATATTCAAGTGGCACTGATTGTAAAATCATGATGTTCTCTACAATATAGCGTTGTTAATTAGTTTTTAACTTGTCTCTTTGCAAGAATGACTGCGCCCATTACAGCAATGAGCAATAAAAGTGAAATGGCTTCAAATGGAAACAGATAATGCTCAAAAAGTGCTGTTCCCAGAGCTTCTGTAGTTCCATTAGTGGCAGCATTTTGAGGCAAAAAATTCTTTCTTGCCAAATCAGTAAAAGCATATTTGCCAAGCTGAAACGCAAGAATAATTGATAAGCCAATTGAAATGCCGATGCGAAAGCTTGACTTTTCTCGCATTTGCTCTTCGCGTCCTATGTTTAGCAGCATGATTACAAACACTACCAATACCATTATTGCGCCGGCATAAACTAATACTTGAACTACGGCAATGAATTGTGCTTGCAGAGTTAGATAAATTCCGGCTAATGAGAAAAAATGCATAATCAATGAAACTGCCGACGCAACTGGATTGCGGCTCATTATTGTAGATATGCCAGTGCCGACAGCCAATGCTGCCAATAATCCGAAAAGTATAACGCTTAAGCTCACGTTTATAATCCTTTTTGAAATTCTACGTTTTTGACTTTATAGTCGAAAGTATGAATGCCGCCGGCAAAAATAATAATTTTTTGCCAACTGTCTTTGCTAAAACAGCAAAACAATGACAAACGCTTCACGTTGAGCTGCTGATTGGATTCAATAATTTGTCCTCCTCAAAACGACGGCGAAATTCAGCAGCAGAAATGTATGGATCGGACTTAGTATACAGCAATACAAATAGCGTTGAGATCAACAGAAGAATAGTAGTGAGTAATCCTTCTTCTACACCGAATCCTCCGCCAAGCCATAATGAATGCTCGTCCGAAATTGTAGTTGTTAAAATTGAAGCCGGAAATATATTGCCGCTTACAGGCAAGCCGAATACAACGCCGAGCAGCCAATTCCATCCAAAATGAAAAGCAAAAGGCATCCATAAAGCGCGGCTTGCAATCCGCATTGCCGTCAGCAGTATTCCTGCCAGCGCTACATTGATTATTCCTAATAATGAAACACTGGGATTCAAAATATGTGCTGCTGCAAATAATAAGCTGATGACAATAGCAGTCTTTACTTCGCCAAATTTTTCAGAAAATGGCTCATAAAGCAAACCGCGAAAAATAAGCTCTTCAATAAGAGCGGCACAAAAAATAAAAGTTGTTTGCAGCATCAATCTTTCTGGTTGAAAACCGGCAAAAGTTGCATGAGTGCCAGAAAGCAAAAACAAGCTGAAAAGTAAGGCAACCAATACAAGTGATATGCCGAATCCTGAAATTGCGTGAATGAAAGCAAACCGCGTGGGAGCAAAGCCAAAAGTCATAATTGCTTTGCCGCTGCGAATTGCATTCATAAAAAATTGTCCAGCTAAAAGAAAGAAAGCCAGCAGACAGTTCAAGATGGCATTTACATGCAAATCGTCCCTACCTGGAGCTTGGAAAATATTATCTGGGAGAACAAAGACAGCCCCTATGGCAAGCAACACGGCAATTATGGATACACCAACAGCCATTGCAAGACGAAAATGCCATCGAGCAAAAATAATATTTATGCGGTTCATTATGAATCGGATTGCGCTAATTCGGCTTTAACTTTTAGGGCTTCGATATGGGAAAGAATATGCGATTTCATAGCTTCTTCAACCTCAACATGTGCTTCGCCTTTTATCATGTGCAATAGCTGCGGGCAATAAGAAGCGTAGTTAGCACCAGAATCATATCGGCGAATGAGTATTTCATAATCATCAGGATTTATACTTTCCATTGCTTTCATAATGAACCTTTGAGAAAAACGTCGTAGAATAAGTATTGCTATAAATAAGAATATTGCAAATTTACGGTAAAACAGTAAATTTGCTTTTAGAATAGAGAATATACATAATCGATTATGGTCTTTCAGCGAATTAGCATATCTTTCGTCTTTGTATGTGTTGCAGCAATACCGGTATTATCGCAGCATGGCGTAACGCATGGCACAGAAAAGTTAGCTACATTATTGCAGGGCATGTACAGCAATGAAGCGCAATCTCGCGTTGACACATCATATTTTGATGTCCGTCTGCGAATTGTTCGAATATGGCGCGCACGCACAGATGCAGTATGGCTTTACGCTGAGCAGTCGTTGGCAAGCATGCAAAGCAAACCATATAGTCAGAGAATATATTGTATTCAACAAAAAAATGACAGTGCCTTTGAAAGTAAAATATTGACATTGCGATATCCTCTGCGGTTCGCGGGGGAGTGGAGACGCGAAAATTTGTTGAAAAATCAAACGCCGGATTCTTTAACAGAACGAACCGGCTGCGAATTATTATTCTATCGCAGGAATGACGGAATTTACGTCGGTGCTACAATCGGCTCCGGATGCCAAACTTATTTGCGCGGCTCAGCTTATACTACAAGCGGAATAACTGTTTTTCCCGAAAAATTGATAGTTTGGGAAAGAGGATTTGATTCTTCAGGCAAACAAACTTGGGGCGCTATAAAGGGCGGCTATGAATTTATAAAGATGAAAGAATAATCTAATATAATTTTCTTTAATTGACAGACAGTTCTATGATGAAGAATTCAATTAAGTTACTATATTGTCTTGCCGGAGCTGCGTTTATTATGACGCTGCATAGTTGTAATGAAAGGGCTAAAGATCCGGAGAAAACAATTGCATCTTCAGAAAATACTAATGATGTTAGCGATTTACTTGCGCTTGTAAATGAAAAAGACAGCACGAGTGTGGCGGTAATGCAATCAACAGCCGCTATAAATCAAGTGTATGATAGGCTGCTTTTTCTAAGCTCGAAACGTTCAACATCAAAATCAACAGTCCGAGAAACTGGTTCCATGTTGAAAATGTTGGACTCTTTGAATAATATTGTAAAAACAGGCAAAGAACGGCTGTCAAATATTGATGCTCGTCTTATGTCTTTGCAAAATAAAAATACTCTTGTGACGCAAGTACTGCCAAAGGTAAAGCAAAATATCGCTGAGATTAACAATAACGTCGAAATTCAAGAAAATGGCATAATCAGCTTAAAAGAGAGAGTTGGAAATTTTAAAAAAATTACAGAAAGACGTTTGGTTGAAATAGCTCGGCAACGCGCTGAGCAAGCAAAGGTAGCTAATAATGCAGATGATCAAAGTGTCTATTATATTATTGGAACCGAAAAAGAGCTACTCGGCAAGAAAATAGTGCAGGAATCTGGAGGGACAAATCTTGGAATTTTTGGCAAACTTGGCGTTACCTTAACGCCATCAAAAGAGCTTCATCAAAGCGAATTTCACAAATTCTATCCACAAAAAGACAACAAAATTCTGTTGGATTCGCTGACTGCCAAAGCCGGAAAAGACAATAAGCCCAAACATTTCAAAGTAGTGTCTGCACATAATGAAAAATATATTGAGCCGGTAACTGATTCGACAAAAACAATTCGCTCATTCAAAATCAGCAACGAAAGTAAATTCTGGAAACCATCGCCTTATCTTATCATAGTTGTTGATGAAAACGAGTAAAAATCGAATTTAAATATTGACTGTATACTTAGTTTATTATCTGACAAATATAAATTATTGTTTTAATCGCAAAGTGAGTACTATCGCTGTAAAATTACCGGTGTAGAGTATTTTTCATTTCGTGATTCCATTCGGACAAAATATGTTCCATTCTGTAAATTTGGAAGAGGTATGGCAATTGTATTTTCACCAGCTTCCGTTTCATAGCGATCAGTAAATACAGTTTTACCGTCCGGTGCTATAATGCTAATTGTTGCCTCTGGCGAATTTGTGGAAAAAGCGACTGTAATTGAATTAGAAAATGGATTCGGCATTATTTTTAGCTGACTTTGTTTTCCGATTGTAGGTTGCTCTGCAACATTTGTAATGCGAGTAACTTGCAATAATGTTCGTACCGAAGGACCTTCGTTGATAATAATAGTGGTATAGTCGGGGAGAGAATCGAGTGTAAAGGTTTGCTGAATTTCAGAAAGAGTAATTAATTTATAGAAAAACTCTCCATTGCTTTTCTGTTTAAATCCAATCTCAATCGGTACATTGTTGTATATTCCATAAGAGGACGGCTGTATTTGAGTCAGACGTAATTGCAAGCGGCGCATTGAATTGCCAAGCGTTGTGCTTGAAGTGTCAAGCGTCAGCATAGGCCAGCCGGGCATTTCTATCCACTGATGAAAAAACCATCTCAAATCTCTGCCAGAAATTTGTTCTAAAACTAACCGAAGATCTTCCGTAGTTGCAACTGAATATTTATGTCTTGTGAGATACTCTCGCAAACCTGCAAAAAATACGCTGTCGCCTAATTCATAACGCAACATTCCAACAACTACTGCGCCCTTTTGATAAATAGTTTCGGGATAATTTGAGGAAGGCGATTTTCTTGGAAAATCATAAAGAGGAATGACGCCCTCCGATTTAGACACTGTATTGAGATAGCGAGTCAATTTTGATGTTTGTTCTTTTAGATATCCGCCAGGTGCTCCAGCACATTCTGCCCAAAGAGATTCGCAAAAAGTTGCAAAGCTTTCTGTCAGCCACGCATGACGGAAGTCCAAAGGTGTGGTTAAATCGCCAAACCACTGATGCGCCAGCTCATGTGCTGCTACGGAATTCATTGTATTTTTAGATTGCGATAGTGAAGTGTTAAATGAAATCATGGTTTGGTGTTCCATAGCTCCTGTGGGAGTATTAACGTATCCTACTTTTTCAAATGGATATGGTAAAAAATGCTTTTCGAAGCACGAAATCATCTCGGGAAGCCGTGAAAATGATATGCGGGTAGCCAAACTGTCTGCCGATTTTGAATAGACAACTGTCGGAATTTTCTCTGCTATTTCGATTGGTTTATATGTGTCAACTGCAAAGGTCAGCAAATATGTTGCGCATGGCAGCGCATGATCCCATTCGCATACGGAAGTGTCGCCTTCTATATACTTCTGCAATACTCCGTTGGATGCGGCAAAATATCCGTTAGGAACTAGAAACTTCGCGTGAAAAGTTGCTTTATCCGATGGATGATCGTAGCAAGGCAGCCAGTGTTGGGTGGTTGAAATATAAGGAGCTGTGAATCCTACACCCATCGCATAGAGCGTGCCGGTGCGCGAGAGAACTTCTCCCCAAGCAGAATATCCGCCGGGTTCTGTTGTCATTGTGCCGCCATAGTAAATGATTAATTGCGAAGTGTCGCCAATTTTATGTTGAAACGGCGGTTTTACTTCATAATGCGTTGTTATATCCAAAGGATCAACTATAAGCTGTGGCGCAACTGCAATATCATCAAATTTTGCGGAGTCAATAGTCAATCCCCTTAGATGAAAACGATAAACAATATCATTGCTGTCAAGCCACCTAATTACAGCCGTGCATTTGCCATGCATAATAGGAAGCGGCGCTTTGGTAAAATCAAGAATAGCATCATAGTGAAGAACGTCAAATTTCTGCTGATGAAATTCTATAGGTGATGCAATTGGGCCGTTATCAGCGAGACAAATTGCAGCCACAAGCCAAATGCAGCAAACAGCATAAAGTGTTCTCATAAATGATAGTGTTGTAATGTGATTTATAATAGAGAGTTAGTTGTGATGATATCGCTAAGAGACAAAATAGTTTTGCAATAGGTGATTTTCTGCAAAAACTTTGTCGATTATAAAAAAAATGTGTTACTATTGCCCAATTGTTTTCTTTTTAGGGCGATTAGCCAGCCAAATAAAATTCGGAAGATAAAAATCCGAAGATTTTCCATGTACAAATTGTTCTGGAAAATACTCGCCATGCACTCCGCTTAACCACCGTATTGTTTCAGGTCTGCCATTGAGAGATTCAATGAGAATACTGTCTGATAAATTCCGCGCCGCTCCATCTGGCTCGCCGTCAGAAAGCATAAAATACAAGCTCTTAGTATCGCCGCGAGCAAAGATTTTTTTTAAAGTGTCATTTTCTATATAAATGCGTATATACGAGCCAACAAGCTGCTGAATACGATCAGAGTGCGTTGTGTCGTCGCGAGTTGCGCTAAAAGCATTTCCTGCGGCCTCTATTAATCGCAATTTTTTATTTGGCAAATATACTGTTAGCGAATCTGCGCGAATTTGCGTGGAGTCGTACCAAATTGCCGGCTTAGTTCCGCGAAGTCGAAGAATATCTTTATCCTTTTCATAAATAATAGTATCGGCGCGAGCCGCCAAAGCCGACCGCATAATTTCAGTTGTTCCAGAAGCTATGTATTCTTCGCCGTTTTGACGAAACGCTTCCATCTGACGAGCAGAGATCGTAAGAGTGTCGAATCGGAGAGATGCTCGAGCCGAATCAATAGGAATTTGGCTCTGTTCAGCGGTTGGCAGAGCGACTGAATCAGTTGTTGAGGAAACTGTGTCGATTTGCCGAAGAATCGCGTTGCCCACAATACGCGAGTAGCGAATGGAGGGAATATTCCAAGCGGAATCGCCGGCTATTACGGTATTTGTATGCTTTCCGCGAACGATTACATGCCCGATTGCAGTGCTGTTTTTTGTCCTACGGCTGTACTCAATACTGTCAGCGGCAATTCGTACCGAATCGTCGAGTATATGCACATTTCCGGTAAAATTAGCAACGGCAAATGCAGTTGAATATCTCCCAGAATCAGCATCTAGAATAGTTTCTCGGTCTGTTATTTTTACGCCGTTATAGCCCCATGCAATTCGCTGATTGCCATCATAATCGGCGCGAGGAGCGGTAAGCGTAATAGTGCCTTGTATAATTTTAACGGCGCCGATTAGTTCAACTTTGTTCAAGTCAAGATATTGAATTGCACGATTACAATAGACAATAACATCGCCCTGCGTTAAATTTACTCGTCCATTCAGTTCGCGCACAGTCCCGTTCATATCAGCGCGACCAATCAAAGAGTCGGCATATTTCAGGTAAATTGGCTCGTTACCGGCTGATTGTGCGGCTGTATCTATTGCCGTGATACAGAAAAGCAAGAATAGAAAACATCTTGCGAGCAATGGTATTATTACGGCTTTCTGATTCACTTAACGCCTTGTTATTTTAGAATTGCAGTAACATCAGTTTGCGCGTCTGCAAGGGCTTGCGCTGCTGTTTTTTGTCCGTAAAGCGCTTCTACAACGGCGTTTTCGATTATGGATTCTATGTCAAGCCATCGAGGTTGCACAGGAGTCATTTTGGCATGAGCGAGCTGCTGTGCAAAAATAGAACGATTCTTAGCTGTGTTGAAATATGCGTCGTTGAATGTTGATTTGTCTGCTGGGAAGCCGGCATCTGCATTTTTTTTACAGAAATTGAGAGCAATTTTGCCATCTGAAAGATAGCGAATAAATTTTTCGGCTAATTGCTGATTTGATGACTTTGCATTTATAGCAAGATATTCTCCGCCGGCAAAAGACATTCCGGGCTGTTTCATTGCCGGAACAAGGGCAACGCCATAGTTAAGAGACGGATTGCCCGCTTCAATTTTCTGCGTTAGCCAGCCACCTGAAAACCAAAAGCCAATTTTCCCTTGCACAAACGCGGCATCAAGCTCGCGTTGGGTTTCTATGCGACCTGCGCGAGAAAGGGAAACATACATGTTGAGCGCTTCAATATTTGCAGTAGAATTGAGCGACGGATTGCCGGATGAATCGAAAATGTCGCCGCCATTGCTCCAAACAAAAGGCAGAAATTTTTTATAGAGACGGTGAGGGTCTGATCCATTGGCGCCAAAGCCGTCTGCTCCTTCAAATTGTTGAATTTTTTCTGCTAAATTGAGCATTTCGGACATTGTAGCCGGTGGAGCATCCGAAAGCCCTGCTTTTTTCATAAGATTCTTATTATAGAATAGAACTCGAGTGTCAACAACCCAAGGAAGAGCGAATTGTTTGCCGGAAAACATGGCTGGAGCAAGAGAAAAATCAGAAAATCTTTTGCGGTCATTTGTGTCATTCAATTCACGCAAAACATTGGCAGAAGAAAATTGCGCCACCCAATCCGAGCCGAGTTCGAGTACATCGGGCGCTTTGCCCGAATTGAATGCCGCAAGAAGTTTTGTCTTGCCGTCGCCCCAGCTAAGCGCTGTGGCATTTATTGTACAATGCTCCTGTTTCTCAAAATCGGCAATTATTTCTTTTATGACCTTTTCTTGCGAAGGTTCACTCCAGAAATGCCAAAAAGTAATAGTGTTTGGAGCATTTTGCTCTTTATTGCCGCTGCAGCTTGCCAGCAATAACAAACCGAGAGAATATAATAGAATTGCGTTTTTTTTCATTGTTGTTCCTCAAATATATGGCGCGGGAATGCTCTATAAAAAAAGACCTGACACGCATAGCATAATTTGTGTCAGGCCTTGGAATTGAAGATGTCAATTATGGAGTGAATTCTTTATCGTCAATAGGGCTGTTTACTTCATAAGAAAATTCTGATTTTAGCGTTGCTCCGCCAAGATCGGTTTCGCTCATGAGAGGCAGCATCACGCCGGATATTAATTTATAGTTGGAAAACTTTTGAGTAATACTGATTTCTCCGCGAGGCGTCTTTTGAGGCGCTTCTTCTTTGGTTAGCAAAAATGTTTTTGCATCGAAATACAAATGCTTTTTCGTGCCGGAAGCATAAGCAACTTCTAGGTCGTACACGCCATCTTTTAGTCCAATAAGGTTTAGCTGCTTAACATTAGGATTTTGAGTTAAATGCGCAGTCGGGAATATATAGGCGTCGTCTAAGCGGTCTTCGGCTTCATCAGCCGAAGCCTCATGTGCTGGCTGCCCCATGCTTGACATCCAAACTTTAGAATTGTTAATCCACATCTTTTGCTTCATCATGCCCAAATCAATAGCTATTGCTGCCTTGCCGCCTTCTTTGTTCTTTCTTGTTATTGTTCCTGTCATTTGATTAGCTCCCATTTCAATTGATGCTTTCCCTTTGGCGATCAATGTTTTAATTGAATTGAGATTGGCTTCTCCGCCTAATGCGGCAATATGCTTGGTCAGCAGATCTGAAGTCGTCATCGCGGTCTTTTCAGCAGCTTTTATTGGTTTTAAGTCAAGATCGTATTCATAAACAGCCCCAAGATTTTTTAATGCGGGAAGCACATCCGGACTGCCAACTACTACGATAGAAGTTTGTGCGGGCTTGACATATTTTTCAGCGGCAGCCAGCACTTGCTGTGGTGTGATAGCCATATAGCGTGTCGGATAGTCCTTAACCCACGATATTGGCTTGTCGGAATTGATAGCATTCAAAATAATATTAGCGACGGTTTCCGAGCTTTCAAAAGCTAATAGATAATTGCCGACAACATAGCGCTTCATGTCGGTAAGCTCATTTTCTGGCACCGGCTCGCTGCTAATTTTTGCAAGTTCGCGTCTGATAACGATAATTGTCGAATCGGTAACGGCGTTACGGACTTCGGCAAAACACGTAAAACGATTAGCAACATTAGCATTTGTCAGATAAGCATAAGGCGAATATGTGTATGAATAAGTTTCGCGCAAAGTTTTATTGAGTCGTCCGCCGAAACTATTCCCCATAACATTGCCGCAAAGCTGCAATGCCTCGTATTGTGGATCGTTGCTTGCCATTGCAAGCGAAGTGGTTTGAATTGACGATTGAACAGAAGAAGGGCGATGGATAAAATAAATGCCTATTGGTTCAGGCTTAGCCGGAGGTATGCTCAGTTTTGGAGTTGCGCCTTTTTTCCAACCGGAAAAAGTTTTCTCGAGCATTTTTTTTGCTTCGTCAGGCGTAATATCTCCTGAGATTGCCATAACAATATTGTTTGGAACAAAATATGACAAATGCAGTTTCTTAACGTCGTCAAGCGAAATAGAATTTAGGGACTCTTCAGTAGCTTTTCTGCTGTAAGGATGCTCCATGCCGTATGTTACTTTGCGCGCCATTGACGCTCCTACTTGCATTGCATTTCCGCGCTGACTTTTCACAGAGGCAATGTTTTGCGCAAGCGTCTTGTCAAACTCATCCTTTGGGAAAGTTGGGCGCATAACTGCGTCTGCCAATACTTCTAGTAGTATAGGCAAATGTTTCTTTAATGCGTCGCCAGACACAGAAAAACGATCGCCGCCGCTGGAAGCAGCTATCGAGGCGCCTACGCCATCGAGTGTATTGGCAATATCATTGGCAGTGCGTTTTCCAGCTCCTTTTGTCAGCATGTCACACATAAGCGAGGCAAGACCGCTTTTTGCATTGTCTGAATAATCGCCACCGTAGAGGGTCATTCGAAAATTAACGATTGGCTGTTCGTGGTCTTCAATGACAAAGAGTCGAATCCCGTTGGAGAGTGTAGTTTCCGAATATTTAGGAAACGACATAGACGCAGCAGGCAAAGCACCTGGTTTGTGTGAAAAATCTGCTGGCTGTGCTTGACTGATAACTGCTGCACAACATATAATTGATAAAAAAACTATAGAGCGAATTACTTGGCTATATTTCATAGTGATAAATGTATTCTTGATAAGTGAAAGGAAAATTAGCTTTTGGGAATATAAGACAACACTACGCATTTATCAATAGTAAGATATTGGCGAGCAACACGAAGTAAATCATTCTTTGTAACTTTCATGTATTGTTCAAGCTCGTTGTTGATTAAATTCGTTTTGCCGTAGAAAGTATAATATTTTGCTAATGCTTGTGCTTTTTCCAACGCTTCCTTCTTTCCATAAATAAAGCGAACCTCTTGAATATTTTTTGCTTTTTTAAATTCTTCGTCCGTAACGCCGTCTCTTTTTATCATTTCAAGTTCTTCAGTTATCAGTCGCTCTACTTCGCCGGTTGATTTGCCCGGAGCGGCAATTCCAATGAACGAAAGACGGCCGGCATATTCCATATCCCAAAGAAAGCTTGCAGTGCGAACGGCTGCCTGCTCTTTGTCGACCAAACGCTGATAAAGCCGCGAACTCTCTCCTGAACCTAAAATATCCATAAGCATATTTAAGGCATAGGCGTCGGGCTGGCCAATTTTAGCCCCGCGCATCGACATATAAACTGCTGGCAATTGAGCTTTTGGATCTTCTATTGTTTCGTGCTTAACGCCTTCCAACGGTGGCAGAATAAAATCATGACGTTTGATTTCTTCGCCACGAGGCATCCAGCCAAAATAATCTTGGATGTATTTTTTAACGTCGGAAATCGAAAAATCGCCAACTACAGCAAGAGTTGCATTATTCGGCTGGTAATAGGTGTTATAGAATTGGCGAAACTCTCCGATAGCAGCAGAATCTATGTGTTGCGATGAGCCGATGGGAGTCCATTCATAATTGCTGCCGGCAAATAAATATTTTGTTGTTAATTCATTCCATGATCCGTAAGGGCTGTTATCATAACGCATACGGCGTTCTTCCTTTACAACGCCACGCTGAGTTTCAACACCCACAGTGTCTACAAGCAGGGTGCGCATACGCTGCGCTTCTATCCAAATCGGTAACCGAACTTCATTCGCAGGTACTTCGTTATGGTAAACTGTTTCATCTACCGATGTATATGCATTAAGTTTTCCGCCTATACTTTCAATATATTTCGATATAGACCCACGAGGAATGTCTTTTGTGCCTTCAAACATTAAATGTTCGAAAAAATGAGCAAAACCAGTGCGCTTTGGGTCTTCATCGCGGCAGCCTACGCGATAATGCACTACTGTTGCAACGATGGGAGCAGATTTGTCAACGCTTAGAATAACATGCAATCCATTTGAAAGATTATATTCTTCAAATGCAATAGGATTCATTTGCGCGAATAATTGTGGCGAACTCGCAATGGCCAGAATTGCAATAGCAATCGGCGTGAGCAGAGTTGTACGGATCATAGATTTTTCACTGTAAAACTGTGGAACAAAAGATGAAAGAATTATTAGCAATCTTATGCTATTAGCCCACAAAAGTACGATATTTTGCTTAGATGTTGCATGAAGCGCGAAAGCGGCAAATCATTCTATTCGCACTTTGCCCGAGCCATGTGCTGAATGATAATCTCCGCGATACATTGCATCGGCAGTTGTCGGGCCGAGAGTAAATACGCCTTTAGACACAGCGCGAGCCAAATAATAATAATGCTGCTCATTCCCTATAACGGTTGTGAATATATTTATGCGATCATCGCGTATGTCAAAATGTTCTGGAGAAGCATTGTCCTTTATCCATGATAGTTCCGGGACAGCGCCTATGCGAGGATTTTCAATTTCAAAGCCGGCCGGAAGCAAATCAGTAATAACAACGTTTTTGACGGTCGATCGATCGGTAGTCGAAACTGTTAGCTTAACAACTATGAGGTCGTTCTGACGGAAATTATTGCTTGTTATTAAACTGCCTTTTCGATCGAAGTATGCGCGTCGCACTTTGAGATAGTTGTCCTCTTGTTTGAAACTGCCGTCGCTGCTCAAACCTTCAAGCTCCCAGAAATAGTACATTGTGCCGCCGGTTGCCGCAATTCGGATCGTTTGTCCGGCAATGCCATTGTTAATCGCTGCCGGCAATTCGCTAGCAGTTCCCAATATTTTGCTGCCGGAATAAATTGCGGCTTCAGCATTCGTTGAAGTGTTTTTACGAGCAATTTTGCCTAAAGCTAGTATTGCAAAGGCATTTTCCTGTGTTGAGAAAAGCCGACCACGAGTGCGAATTTGTTCTGACAGATGACGCGCTAAAGCAGGAATTTGACTGTTCTCGGCATCAGCTTCTAACAGCGTATTGAGGGCGATTGCCATATCGCGCACAGGCGAAGCAAAGCTGCCTCCCGTCATTGGCTCGCTCATTTCACCGTAAAAAGAAGCTGGCAGCATTGAGTAATATGTTTTATCATTGCCTGTAATCCGAAAAGCGCAAGCAAGCAAATACTTTGAGTCGAGAGCCAATATATTGGGAGATGCGCGATAGAAATTCATCGAAGGTATTTCTTCTCTGCCGCAGAGAGCTAATACATAAAGTGAATAAGCGACTTCTTTCGGCGCAATTTCTCGTGTTTTTAATGTGTTCTTTGCATCGTAATAGCGATATTGCACAGTCTTTCGCTCTTTGATTTTCTGCGATAAATATCCAAGCATGCGCTTCTGAATTTCGGGGTTGATATCATAGCCGGCTTGCTGTGCTTCACGAAGGAAATGCGCCGCGTATGCTGTACCCCACCAACTTTCAGCATCGCCTCCTTGCCAATAGCTTACAGAGCCGTTATAGAGCTGCATCGCCTCAACTTTGCGAATTGCCTGCTGCACATTGAATCCGGGATTTGAGGGTGCAGCTTTTTTATCCAGAATAGCCTTGGCCAAATCCGTATAATATATTTGCGGAAATGCAGTGGAAATTATTTGCTCCACACAGCCATAAGGATATTCTGCCAAATCACGGAGATTGCTGGTAAATTGCACTAATGGAGATCGTCCTACAATAAGTTTGGCAGACATGCTTGAAGGCATATATGAACCGTTAATTGCAACATTAACGGGTTGTCCTGCCTGCACGACTCCATCGCCGGAAGTTTTGAGCAAGCCGGCAGCAGGACGCACAGAGAACTCGGTCTTTTCAGTAAATGTTTCGCCGAAAGCTGATGCTGATATATTAACGCTTGCAATTCCTGAAGAAAACTGGGCGACCGCGCGAAAAATGATTTGCGCTTCACTATTCGGCTGCATCGCTGCGGTTATTTTTGCAGGACCTAGAATTGTGATTGGCCCCGAGGCGTTAATTGACGCAGTCGCTTGGCCTTGTTTGGATGTTGTATTGGTCATGGTTACCGGAATGGCGAGAGTGTCGCTGGGCGAGCAGAAACGGGGCAACGCCGAGCTTATTACCAAAGGATCGGCAATAGTTATGCGCTTTTCGGCCGAACCGAAAGATTTATTTTTATAAGCGACTGCCATTACGCGCAAAGCGCCGGAGAATTGGGGAATATCAACGTTAAACGTTGCCGTTCCATCACTTCCTGTTTTTATAATGCCGCTCCATAACGCTATGAGCTTAGCACGCTTGGCTGTAAAAGGATTTACTCTTTTATTGAGGTCATAGCCGTCGCCGCCGGCGCTCAAGCGCCGCTTCATAAATTCGGGGAAGAGCAGCGGATAGACATTATAAGAGCGAACCTCAAGTGCCCGCTTTGCATAAAAATACCCATGCGGATCAGGTGTACGAAAATCTTTGAGCTGTAAAATACCCTCGTCAACAATTGCTATTGTAACCTGAGAATTCGGCTCGCCTGATCGCACGGTAATTGTCTGTTTAACGTTTGACCGAGATTTTTCGACAGCATTTATGGTTACAGGCAGTTTTGTAGAGGGCTTCTCAACATAAATTGGCGCAAAACCGTTTGCTACGGTAAGCGGCATTGAGCCGTCATCGAGAGGGCGAAAAAGCGTTGCAGTTATGTATGCATTTGGAAGAAACTCCTCTTTAATTGGCAGCGCTAACACAGCAGAGCGCTTGTCAGTTTGAAGCATAAAATGTTCTATTACTCGATTGCGCTCTACTGTAACAAGCAATTTTCCGGAAAATGGTGTTTTGAACAACACATTTGCCTTGTCTCCAATTTTATACGACGACTTGTCTAATTCAATATCTATTTGACCTTCTTTGTTTACTTGAAATGACGAGGTTTCGGTTAATCCCCAGCCATAAGCATAGAACTTTCGCGAAACATACCTATCAGTGCCCGGGCGATAAACACGTATTTCATATTCGCCGGAAGCTTGCGGAACAAAGCTAAAAGTAGAGCCGTTGCCGCTTATTGTCATGCTTCGTTCGGAGAGAATTTGCTCTTGCTTTTGACTTACAGTTCTAAAGCCCTCGCCCCATTCTTCGCGTTCCACTACATTTTGCCAGACAAATTTTACGAGCTGCACTCTTGCCTGCGCGCCGGAATGTTTGCCGCCGTCAGGCGTTGCTGCAATAATCTCTACGTTTAGCTGCCTTTGCGTTGAAACATAGGTGTCGAAATGCTTAATGCCGAAAAAGACGTTTTGAGTAATAATATCGAATTGTCTGGCTCGATTGACCGGACGTCCTGTTTCGTCGAAAACAGTAGCGAAAATTTTGCCTGACAATATGCCCATATCGGCATATTCCTTAGGAATTGAGAATGTTTCATGCGCTTCACCGGCTTCATTTGTTTTGCCTGCGCGACTTACTTTTTCAAATTCGGGATTATTCGGCGATATGACGTCGAAGTTGTAATCTGTAAAATTTCTCGAATTAAATTGCTTGCGCGTTAAAGAAAATTCCATCTGATAATTTCTGTTTGCAGCAGGCGGCCCGAAGAGATTGGCTGCGCGCAGATTTGTATTAACGGTTTCGCCAATATTATATCGCTCCTTTTCGGCAGTAAAATTAACTGATATTCGATCGGGCATAAACTCCTCTACGCTAATATATTGCGATGTCAGCAATATATCGTTTGCCGAGTATAACTCTGCCGTGTAAGTTCCAGTTACTATATTATTAGGCAGTTCTATTGCGCTTTCGAACGCTCCTTGAGCATCGAGAGTATGGCGCGTTGAGCGATATTCATTGCCATTCGGAAGCAATAGCTTGAGTTTTACAGGAATGCTCTCGACTGTGCCCCAAGATCCGTCGCGAAGTATGCCGGTGAGATGAATTGTTTCGCCCGGACGATAAATATTTCTATCGCCGTACAAAAATGCTTGATATCCAGCCGCATTGTCAAATCGTCCTCCAACATCGAACCGTGATGTTTCTACGCGAGTTTTATTAAAATAGAGAAAGGTAAACTCTTTGTCTTTTTGTGCGGTAATCATACGCACTTTGAATCCCGGTGCTTTTGTTTTTATGCCGGAAAATACTGCAACACCATCAGATCCTGTAGTAGTTTTATATATTTGTTGATTATTCGAGCTTATCAGCTGAAGCGCAACGCCGCCAACCGGCGCGGCATCAATTAGCGAATTAGCAAAAACTGTAATTTCATTGTCGGTTTCTTTGGCTATAAGACCAATATCTGAAATTGCAATTGGTTTGGCTGCTGTCAGATATTCTTCATCATCAGATTTTACTCTTATAAAATACAGGCCTTTGAACAATGTTTTGTCGGTAAAATCCAATTTTAAGGTTCGAAAGTTCTGATATTTAGGCAGATTCTTTGTTTCAATATATTTATCTTCAATTATATCGCCATAAGGATCAGTTTCCATCCAATCATAGTTGGAATAATCCTCGCCAGATTCTTCGTCGTGCCAGCCGCTTCCATTGCGCATGAATGACAAAACATTATTCTCGTAAATTTTATAGATCTGCACTCTGATTTTTGGCACGTTGGCTATGCGAAGTCCAATAGTTTTTTCACCCTTTGATGAGAGATACATTGCTTTTTTTTCAGTAAATTCAATTGTTGGGCTCATTTCGCCAAATTGGACATATTGCGAATATGCATTCCGCATTTCACTGCCGATTACTCCAATAAGCCGGCCGCTTATAGTGATGCTGTACGTCTGCTCTGCCAAGAAATTGCCTTTAATGATAAGTCCTTGTTCTGCTTGCTCTACAGATATTCCAGAAACGTCTGGCGATATTGAAACAAGTGAGCGAATATCAGTATTTTCAACTGATTGTGAAGTTGTTACATTTATGATCGGCTCTGAACCTTCAAAGCTGGCATTTATGCCGGTTACTGCTATTTTATCTCGCGATGGCATTGCAAAAGAAATCTCTTGTGGCTCATGAGTAAGCGAACCGCTCTCAACGCATCGCAGCCCTTTGTCAATTTTTATTTTAAGTGTAGGGTATCCTGTGGGCATATTTTCAAGGTCTGCAATTGAAACGACAATTTGCTGCCCCGCAATTTGTTGCGGAACGGAGTGTTTAAGCGGAGTTCCGTCGGCAGAAACAAAAAGAAGTTTTGCAACATCATCAGGGCTGACTGTTTCAGTAAATTGCAGCAATGCGCGCAATTCAACTTTGCCGATCTGGGATTTTGTCCAAAATCCGTTGGCAGCACTTAATGTAAGATATGTAGTATGAAATTTTATTTCTTTATTTGCAGACAGCGACTTGCCTTTTGTATTCCGCAGCAAAGCGTCTGTTAGTGCTGCAACATAGTCGGTGGCGGGTTTAAAGCCGGAAGAAGGTGAAAATTCAAGATCAACCGGACTTGTCCATCGAAATTTGCCGGAAATTTTTGGCGTGAATTCCAAATACGAAACTGTATCCCAATTGCCGGTAAGCGAATCGGCGATCAGCGGGGTGTCGAAAGTGAATTGCAGATTTTGAAAACGCTGCACTTCATCATTGAAATTTTTGCTTGCTATGGAAATCTCGCCGCCGCCGCATGATGGCAGCAACAGCGGCAATACAAAACAACATAATGCGATTAGCAGGTTTGCTATACGTTTTGCAGTCATTGGGAAGCAGTGAATTTGATTGAATTGAAAATTTTTGCGGAAGAGAGTTAAGAAGTAATGTCGCGAAATTACAAAACGAGTTTGGTTATCCAAGAAATGCATACAAAATCACGATGCAAACGCACTTGTTTATGCAAAGCTTTACAGTAGGCTATGCAGCAACATTGAAATATAAAACTTAAGAAAAAGTTATTTTTTTTTGCGAATAATAATATCAACGCGACGCTGTTTGTAGCGCTCTGTACCGGCAAGTGTTTTGCCATGCAATTTCTGTTTGCCAAATGATTTAGCTGAAATTGTAATATGGCTGTTTTTCTTATGCAGCAACTTCTCAATAGCATAAATTCTACGAAGGGCAAGCGCATTGTTCAGCTTGTCCGATCCCAAGTCGCAGGTATAGCCATTAAGAATAAATTCAGCATGAGCAACATCAGTATTTTGAAGAATTGTGGCAAGAGTGTCGGCATATTTATCGGCATTGTCAGAACCGAGTTCAAAATATGCTGAAAAATTCAGCAAAGTATCTTTGCTTGACTGAATTGCCGTTATAGGAATTACGGCAGGTTTATCTGGGCGTAATTCTTTGGGAAGGCAAACGAAATAAATGCCTTCGCGGAGGTGTTGAGCATCTGTGGAAATCAAGGCAATCGTATCGCCCGCTGCATTAAGCGCAAATGAGTGGTCGTTGCCCATTGTGTTGATTGGCGCGCCAAGATTGATAGGTTTACTCCAATGCTGCCATGTGTCGTCAAGCCGTCGAGATACAAAAATGTCAAAACCGCCTAATCCTCCGTGACCATCGCTGGCGAAATAAAGCGATTTGCCGTCTGCCGCTAAAAATGGCGAATATTCATCGCCTTTGGTATTGACATCATCTCCGAGCGGCATCGGAGCTGTCCATGAAGAATCTTCCGGCTGACGAAAAGAAACGTAAAGGTCTAACCCGCCTCTTGTGTCGTTGCGTTCGATAGCAAAAAGCAATATGCGATTGTCCGCGCTTAGATTTCCGAAAAAATATCCGCTATTATTATAATAATCATGAATTTTTAGGCCTATAGGTGTTGACCAGCCGGTTGGCGTTTGTCGAGAAATACCAAAACCGCTTCCGCCTTTTGCTAATTTACTGTTATAAACAAGTGCAAAATCTTCGTCTCGAGAAAGAGAAAAAAGAACATCAGAGCCGGTTGTATTTAATTCTTTCACATTTTCTGGCTCTCTCCAAGCGTCATTTGAAAGACGATAACTTACCCAGATTTCATCTGGATCTTGAAGTCCGCCGGTGTTTTTAATATAATTTTTCCTGTCGAAATACAGACGCTGACCATCGCTAGTCAGAATCGGCATTACAACAGGAGCAATGCGATTAATACTTTCTGGAAGGCGAACTTTGCAATGCGCAATGAGCGTGTCGCCTTGCGCTAAACACAAGGTCATATTGCTTATAAACAAGACGAATATGACATTTGATAATCGTTGCATAGAAATTGGCGATGGAAAAATTTTTACAGCCATAAAGAAAGCGAAGAGAAGCCAAGCGGCTCGATGGCGCGAAAACCCTCAGCATAGCGCGTTCCGATTTTTGCACCGAAATATCTGGAGCGGGCATCTAGCATTTCCAAAAATTCAGGTTTAGATATAAAAGTGTCCGGTTCGTTTATCGGTGAATCCGGCACAAAAACTTGCGAACTAAATGCTTGTATTGCGGCAATTTTAGTTGCATGTGACATGGTAATATCAATGTAGAAATCGCTGGTCGTTTCGTATGTCTGCATATATGAGAATAGATGCGCGGGACGAAAAGGTGTTTGAGTCATTCCGTTGTCAAAAGTCAAAAATTTAGTCAATCCACTTTGGAAAACTGATTTTCGCAGCAATCTATAAGCATCTTCGTGGTCAAGATGCCTATCGAATTCGGCGGGAATTAGAAGCATCTTGGGGCGATATTTTCTTATTATATGCACAACGGTTGTTATGTTTTCTGTTGAATTGGTTATATTACCATCTGGCAGACCAAGGTTGATGCGTTCAGCAACGCCAAGTATCTTTGCTGCATTTTCTGCTTCAATTGCACGAAGTTCGGGTGTGCCGCGCGATCCCATTTCACCGCGAGTAAGGTCGGCAATAATTACCTTGTGACCAAGCGAAGCGAGTGAAGCAATGCTTCCTCCGCATGATAGTTCGACATCGTCGGGATGCGCTCCGAATGCTATAATATCAGCATAATGTGTCATCGAGATTTATAGGCAAATGTGAAATTATCAAACAAGACAATTATCTGAGTGCAACGAATGAAACTGACAATTAGTATTCATTCACAGCAGGTAGGGCAATTGCTTTTTTAGTAATTCATTGCAAACAAATGAGTAGAAAAATATTTTTTTCTTGCAAAAATAAAAAGTTGTTGTATTTTTGCAGCGTGACATTGTAAGGCGGATGTCGGGATGCCGACGTTTTCAGGTAATTAAGTGTTTATTACGTTGGTTGTTATTATACGCCTTGAAAGGTTTATTGTATGAATATCTATGTAGGTAATTTACCCTACACCATGAGCGACGAAGAGCTTCGCGCAATTTTTGAATCTTATGGATCTGTTACGGGCAGTTCTGTTATTATTGACCGCGTTACCAATAGATCACGTGGATTCGGATTTGTTGAAATGTCCGACGACGATGAAGCACGCAAGGCAATTGAAGAAACCAATGGTGCCGATTATAAAGGCCGCACTCTTGTAGTAAATGAAGCGCGCCCGAGAGAAGAACGCCCGCGTAATGGCGGCGGCTTCCGTCAGTCCTACAATAATGGCGGCGGTGATCGTGGCGGCAGACGTCAGCCCAGGTATTAATAAATAGATTGCAAAATTACTACTTAGTATTATTGCATCTTTGGATAAAAGCCCTGTTTTATTAAAAACAGGGCTTTTCTATTGTTCGATTATCATAATTTGCCTAATAATTAGATTATTATCCTTATATTTGCGCTCTTGTACCGGCAAACGTAATTATTCTTGCCGAAATGTTGCACTTTATTTAGTAGCGTAGTACATGAACTACACAGGACCAAAAGTCAAACTCTCCAGAAAATTAGGGTTTGCACTTACGCCAAAAGCGCGTAAGTACATGGACAAAAAGCCCCATCCGCCGGGACAGCATGGCGGAGCAAAAAAGCGTGGGAAGCTCTCCGTTTACGGGCAACAATTATTGGAAAAGCAGCGTTTGCGTCTGCAATACAATATTCATGAGCGCCAAATGAGCAATTATTTTGCCAAAGCGGCAAGTATGCCCGGCAATACAGGGGATATTCTTGCGCAAATGTTAGAATCAAGGCTCGATGCAGTGATATTCCGCTCTGGATTAGCTCGCTCGATGCCCGCAGCTCGACAATATGTGTCGCATGGTCATATTTTGGTAAATGGCCTGCCGGTTAATATACCATCGTATGCAGTACAGCCGAATGATACTGTCTCGGTAAAGCCAAAGAGTCGTAAAATTGAGTGCTTCCAAGAAGCAATTCGCAACTCAGTCGCTTTGCCGTATCTGGAGCTTTCCAAAGCTGACTTTTCAGTAAAATTGCTGTATTTGCCGCAGCGCGAAGAAATTCCGATTGTATGCGAAGTCCCGCTAGTTGTCGAATACTACTCGCGATAAAAGCTTCGCTTGTCAATATAAAAAAAGCGTCTTGCCGTTTGGAAAGACGCTTTTTTTTATTCTATGACAGCAACAATCAGCATTGCAACATCTCCAAGCCATCGGGCTGCTGTGGAATCGGTTGGAAAAATTAGGGAAACCGGCTGCCGTAAAAAGAAAGCAACGTTTTTCACATCAGGTATTTGCAGCTTAATCTTTTCCTGAACTGCACGTTCAAGATAGGCATCTATTTCTTTGACGTTAACTCTGCCAGTTTGCCGAGGAGCATCGCTGATATGAGCTGTATCTCCAAGTTCGCCCGTTACTTTTCTATAAACCAATATGGGTGGTATTTTTGAAACCTCTGGCAATAATTCAGGTAGCGAAAAAACTAACTGCTGACCATAGTTGTTTTTTGCAATAATAACTGTTTTAGAGCGATTGTCCGGTGTAATGGCATTGATAAGATTTTTAAGGCAAGACATTACGTCAGCCCCGCGAAACTTGCCGGCGCTTTGGTTCTTGCTCGAAAGAATTTCCACTGTCCTGACGGTTGCGTCAAGTTCAACAACTGTCGGCTGAATATCCAATATACCAATTTGCTTTATGGTTTGCGCGAAAGAATAGCAATTGCAAAGCATAAAGAGTAGAAGCAATCCGTATCGGCGAGTATTCATTCAGAAGTAAAGAAAATTAATGAGTGATAAAAACCGGCCATCGCTCGCGGCCTTCGAGAACATAGAAGCCGGATTGCAATTCCGAGGTTTCCGCTGTAATCTCCATTTGAGATGCGTTCGCGCGAACAATAGCTTTTCTCTCGTTTCCATAAGAATCAAAGAATGTAATGCTTTGCATTTCGTTGGAAACAGAGAACCGCAGTGCGTCAGCAGCAGGATTTGGAAATGGCTTCGTCAGCAGCAGCGTCGAGATAATTTCTCCTTTTATTCCGATATTGCATTTCTCTTTGCCGCTAATGCTGTCTGGAATACCCGAAAGCCTCAATGGCTGCGATTGAAGAACGCACGGAGTTTCATCAATAAATAAGGTGTTTCGGAAACCGCCTATAAAATGCGGCGCAAAATATGCTTTTACAGATAAAGTCGACTTCGGCGGGATGATGGCAGAATATCCGCCGCCGAATAAAGAAATTTCGATATTTCTACCCATAAATAGTTTTGACACAAACACCGTTTCAGCGCATTGATTTGTCAGAAGCACATCGGCGCAGGAAGATTGACCGACGACAACCGAGTTATGGAAATTTGGGAGAAGCACAGAAGAAACTGACAACGCAGACGCTCTGTTAAGAACGTCTGATTTTTCAGAAGTAAGACCTGCGGCATTGGTTACAATAATTCTGAACTTGCCTGCTTTTGACTGGTCTTGCAAAGTAACTATTACTGTTGTATGTGAAGAAGGCAGATTAGGCGATATGCGCATATCTACATTATTGCTTTGGGCATTATCAATTTTAACATCGGTTATTGCGTCAGAATCGTCCGTCTCGAAAGTAAAGGAAGAGCAATCACTTCTGCCATCGCTTAATGAAGGCTGTTCGGAAATAATATCCTGTTCAAGAATTTCTACTGCAGGTGTAAATCCATTGTTATCGGTGTAGCCGGCTATAACAACAATTTTAACTGCAAATAGTTTGCCATTTCTGTAAATAGGAATGGAATGCGATGTTGAATAACTATGCGAATGGTTCATATTTGGATCAAGTGACGTTATTCCTGTTTTGAGCTTAATCCATTCAGTAGATGATAATGTATTGTAGCCAAATAGCTTGCCGCTAAATCCGCCTACAGCTATCAAAGTTGAAGAATCCCATTGTCCCAGAAAAGATTTATGCCTATCAGTCTGCATAAGTCCAATCAAGCGAAATGTATTATTTTCTTTTATTGCAACATTGTGAAGCCAATCAACATGGCGATATTTTTCATTGTTGCCACCGCAACTAACAATATTTCCACTCCATAATTTTATTGTGGCCGGTTTTTCGGAGGGGATAGTCATAATTCCTACCTGCTTCCAAGTATCACTTGGCACATCATAGTGATATACTGCATCTGATTGATTGCTGTTAGTACCGCCCTCACGGCCGCCGAAAACAATAAGTATATTTTCTGAGGAATACTCAGACACTAGATCATTGCATATAATAGGATAATTGGCAATTGGTCTTAATTTCTGTGTTTCAATACTAAATATTTCTGCATTGCTAATTGATTCTATATTTACATTGCGACCGCCGACAACAAGAAATTCTTTGTCTGATATCCAAATCGCGGTAATTTGTCGCCTTGGAAAAATTAATGCGTCATAGAATGTCCACGTATTGTCTTTAATATTGTATGCTTCGATTTTTTGGGTAGCGTCATTATTATTAAATACTCCGCCAATCGCCAAAACTAATGAATCACCAAAACTAATGAATTGCCAATTAATAAAGAAGCAAATTCCGAGCGTGGGGACGATATTAGCATAACAATGGTAATTGTATTGTTAGCAAAGTTAATTAATTCGGTGGATGCTGTAAATCCAGATGTATTAGTTTTTCCAAAAACTCATATTTTATTGTCACCTATGTAAACTGACTGATGGTAAGAACGCAAATTACGCAAATTGCCAATGGTGCGCCATTGAGGATTACTAAGCATTGATATAAAATCCATCAATAATAACAGCACAAATAAACTGGATAATTGCTTAATATGTATATATTTCTATTGATTTTAATTATTCTTGTTAGCTTTGAGTAAATATAAACGCATTCTGAGTTGAGGAAATTTTAAAGTTGCTCGCTTTAGAAAAAAACTATTGAATATTTTGGGTAGGAATGTACTTTGTAAAAGTAACTTTATTAGATAAATTTTTGAATAACGATAAATTTTTCTCTCAATATATTCTCCAAATTGAGCAATAAAGACATCATATTCCGATGCTAAATAAAATACTGATCTAAAATCATTAGCTAGTAGATCAGAATTAATATAATCTGGGTGATTACCTTCGGTTTGGATGTTACAAGAAAAATAAAATAAAGTGTTGGAATAACCCATTTTATTGACAGTGTTAAATATTTGTCTGCGTTCTGAACTGTCAAGATATGAAAGAAATTGAAATCCGAGTATTATATGATATGAATTACTGCAAATTAATGCTAAATCTTCTGTAACAACCTGATAATGTACTTTGGTATGCTTGTGTAATTTATATGCTTTTTCAATTGCCTTTTCTGCAATATCAACTGCGGTGTATTCAATATTCACAAAATATTGCGATAAAGCAAAATATATTTTTTCGGTTAATATTCCAGAGCCGCAACCGATATCAAGAATAGAAATTGACGAAGATCGGTCAAATTGCTTCTTCATATCTTCCATGATATGAGCAATACATAGGTCATGCCAGAGAGCCAACGACCCTCGCCAATCCGAGCTCCATTGGTCTACTTCATAAGTTTCGTAATCGCGATTTATTTGAGCAAGATCACGTTGCATAGTTATTTTGATTTTATAGGTAATTTTTTAGTTTATGCATCCATTCTCTTGGATATTTTTTCTTGTACGTATTTGCGTATGCTTTTGTGGTTGCATACCATTCATAACGCCGCTCATGCCAGCGTTTATCCGGTACGAAGTTTTGAGAAGCAAGGAACTCGTCAGCTAATATCGGTCTTTGTATAAGAACATCAAGGGAATATGGATAAACTATTCCAACAGTGGCATCAAGCACATATTGAGCATTGTCCCCATACACTTCAACGACTGTATGTGTGTCGAGGCCTTGCGATCCGCGGCCAAATGGCAAATTACGAAGAAAAAATGTGGCAATGCGTGAAGCAAATCCTTCTTGATGCAAAATATATTGTGCAGATCGGGAATAGGAGCCGCACCATCCATAACCGTCTTTTAAAATTTGCAAGCCGCTCGAAGAAAAATTATCTTTTTTGGGAGAAATTATTCTATAACAAAATGATGCTATTTGTTGCAAACGAAGCAATTCATTATATGATTTCCACGCAGTAATATATGTAGAAACATGATTAGATGGAAGATAAGGGCGCTCGCCCCATCGTTTTACTGCGTTTACTTCCTCGATGTAAATATTTAAGAATCCTATCTTTTCAAGCCGTGCGTAAATTTCGTCGCTGTCCATGCGCCAGTTATGATTTGGCGTTATATAATCGGGGTTTCGGGCATCTGGAGGCACGCACATAGCTAAAACTCCACCTGGCTTTAGTGCTCGAAAACATTCTTCCAGAACACGATGCGGCGAATAACTATGCTCGATAGTATTATCAGCATAAATTGCGTCAAAATAATGATCTTCAAACGGCAAATGATGAAAATCACACTTTATTGCTTCTACGCCATACACATTTCTTGCTTTTTCGAGAAATGCGTCGCCAAAATCAAGCCCAACCACGCGCTTTGGAGCGACAAGCCGCTCTTTAATGGCTTTTGTCCAGTAACCTGACCCGCAGCCAAGATCTAAAACATATTCGCTTGTTACTGGGATTTTCTGCTGTAGATAGCCGGATATTTTTTCATTTCGTTCTTCGCCGATAATTGCTTTGTATTCAACTGCCACCTGAAAGTCCAAATCTTCCTGATGAGCAGACTCTGTTGATAATTCTTCCGTTAATGTGTGAATATGAGAAATAGTAGAAAATTGAATATTTTCTCTGCGAGAGATCGTTGAAAGCGTCATGTCAAAGGCTTTAAAATCTATTTTCCCTTTGCTATGCCCTATCATGACATATACGCGATCGCGCAGCATATCCTTGTGAGTTTTGGGTAGAAGCCATGGTATTATACGGGCAATTGGAGCAAATTTCCGACCGCCATGATAACCAACTTTTACAAAAAAATTATGAAGAATAGGAGTTTTTGTAGAAAATAAAAGCTTAAATTTTTCAGCGCGAGAAACGGCGTTGAGCAATTCAAATTGCCTGATCATGGATGAATAATCTGCATCGTCAAAAAACCAGCGTTTTACTTTCTTTTTAAAAAATGGCAAAGGAATATTAAATATTCGTGGAAATTGCCGCACTGTTGAGACGGGTATTTCCAAAAAATTGCGTTCTGCGGGCGGAGCGAAATAGTTAACATTGTAAGAAGAAGCGTAATAGGGCTGAGCAGACCAAGCCATGCGGAAATCATTACCCCTATCCGGTTGGAATCCGCCTTTCCAAACCGATGAGTCGGCAGTAATTCCAATTTCTAGCAAAGAATCCACAATTTGTTTGCTCGGCTGAATTTGATAGGCACCTGCGCGAAAAGTCGTAACTCGGTAATCTGGTTTGACTGGACGAAGCATGTTTTCCATATCGCTTTTGCATCGTCGAAGCAGTTCTGTTAGATTTCCAGGATAATCATGTAATTTCTGATATGTATTATCCCAAAACCAAGAATTTGAGGCCTCGTCGTAAGATGCGCCGGTTTCAGGCAGCCAGCTTACATGCAGGTGCAGTTGCACGTCATGCCCATCGCGTATAGCATCGCGAAGCTGCTCTTCTATTTCTGATGCAATAGCAGGTCGGTGTTTTTGCAGCCAATAATATTCGCCAATTTCAAAGAAAATAGTAAGTTTTGCGTTATAGCGATTGCAGATTGCAAGCAATTGTGCTGTTGGACTTATAACAGTTTCTTGCCAGTCAATTCGCTTATCGGCAGGAATATGAGGGTGCCACGTTTCGTAATCGAGAGTAATGACAATATGGCTCTTTGCCGGTGTTTCCGTCATACATTATTTTGCTTTATACAATGATGTTTCAAACAAAATTACGCCCGTTTATAGCAATTACCAAAAAACTGACGGTACGTAATATCTTCAAAAACATCACCACTTCCGAATCGAAAAAAGCAGTTACACTTTACGCGGCTCAGGCATTCGGTCTTGTCTTTTCTTTTGTTGCGCAAAAATTGAACACTAAATACCTTGTTTCACCAGAAGAATATGGTATTGTAACCGGAAGCTTAGCAATTTTTACTTTTCTTTATACGATTTTTGAGTTTGGCGTATTTTCATCAGGCGCTCGAATGCTTGCGCGCGCAAAGACGGAAAAAGAAATGCGACAAGTGTGGGGAATCTTGTGTGTTTTTGTCGGTTTTATTTCGATTAGTTTTTCAATAGTTATCGGGCTTGCAGCTATATTCTTTGATTTTCTTCTTCCGGTTGCAGGAATGAAAGAAGTCCTTCTCACAACCTCTCTTCTGGCCTGGGTTTTCCCGTTGCAATATTTTTTTCAAGAGACAATACCCGGTTCTCAAAAAATGTATCAGCTTTCAACGTATACAATATTTTCAAAATTTTTATATGCAGGAGGATTATTTATAGCAATTAAAATGTTGCAATTAAACTCATCAATTTCGCTCATTCTTAACTTAAGTTCTATGGCAATCAGTGGATGCATAACAATTCTTTTGCTAAAACCAATTTTTCGAGGTTGGAAAAGTAAGATTCCAGACTTAAAAAGAGAACTGAAGGAATATGGAACTCATGTTTATATTGGCAGATTATTTTCTTTGCCGGCTTTCAATTTAGCAGGGATGCTGGTGCCATTATTAGGAGGTACCGCAGCTTCAGCGTTTTTTTCTATCGGAGGCAATATCACTACGCCAATGGTGCAGGCAAGCCAGGCAATTTCATCAACATTGTATAAAAATTTCTTAATGCAAAAGCGATTAAAATATCGCTTAATAGTGATAAATGGCGGAGTGCTTTGCATTATCGGTCTCACAATCTATTTTGGAGCACCAGCGATAATTCGCTTGGCAGCAAGCGAAAAATATTATGCTGCCATACCTTTGATGTTCCCATTAGTTTTAGCTGGGTTATTTCAGGGATTGTATCAGCCGCTTAATATATTCGTATCTGCGCATGGTCGAGGCAAATGGATGCGGCAAGTCTCGACTGCGGGAGCTGTTTTTGATACAGCTTCCTGTCTTATCCTTATACCTATCTTTGGCGTTGTCGGCGCGTGTTGGCAAAGTGTTGCTAGCCGTATATTTTGGCTATTGCTCTGCTGGTACAATTACCGTCGAACAGTGCGATATCTAGCAAAAAATCAATAGAATATTTCTATGTTAAAACAATATTTAATGGCATATAATCAGCCGTTTGTTCGGCATTTTCTTCATTGTTCATTATTGTGCCTTTTACAAATTCACCTTCAAGTTCTACGAGCTGAACGCGAACGGGACTATGCCCGAGACGATATCCGCCTCTAAATATAGTTCTTACATAATTTTCCGTCCAACCTATCCAAGTTCCTGTTGTTGCGTCGAAAGTTTCTGGGATTACTGTTCGGACAGTGCATAATTGTGATTGGTAAAATTCTTGTTTTTTTATGTTAGACAAATCCCGCAGACGGTTTGTGCGCGCTTGTTTAATTTTTGCCGCCACTTTACCCTGAAATTCAGCTGCCGGAGTATTTGTGCGTTCCGAGTAGGAAAATACATGAAAATAAGAGGCAGGCGATTCGCTGAGAAATTGAAAAGTTTCCTCAAAATGACGGTCTGATTCGCCCGGAAACCCACTGATTACGTCTATTCCTATGCAGCAATCGGGTATTGCACTTTTAATGCTGTGAAGCAAATCTGAGTAGAATTGAGCAATATACCGTCTTCGCATGAGTCGTAATATATCGGAAGAGCCACTTTGAAGCGGAATATGAAAGTGCGGAACAATAATTTTTGAAGATGCGACAAGCTCCAGAATTTCCGTTTTGAGCAAGTTTGGCTCGATAGACGATATACGAACGCGAAATGAAGGACTCAACTCTTCGATTTTTTTCAAAACATCGAAAAACTTCTCGCCGTTCGAAGATGTATAATCTCCTAAGTTGATACCTGTAAGGACAACTTCGCGATATCCGGCTTCTTCTAAGGAATGAAACTGCGCCTCAATTGTCTCGAATCCCATGCTTCTGCTTCCGCCTCTGGCGATAGGAATTGTGCAGAAACTGCATGAATAGCTGCAACCATCTTGCATTTTGAGAAAAGCCCGAGTTCGGCTGTCTCCATCAGATGATTTTGCCATTTCAAAATTCATATTCTGGGCTTCTGTTACGAAGATTTTGGTTGCATCGAGTTTCTCGAATGATGAAATATGCTGTAAAATTGAAAATTTATCGGCAGTTCCAAATACGGCATCAACGCCGTCTATTGAGGCAATCTCTTCGGGCTTTAGCTGAGCATAGCAACCAGCGACTGCAATAAAAGCATTCGGTGAAATGCGTAATGCACGACGAATAATTTTTCTACATTCTGCGTCTGCACTATCGGTAACAGAGCAAGTATTAATTATAACTGCGTCAGCCGGTTCGTCAAAAGGAATAATAGTGTGACCAGCTTTGCGAAATTGCTCGCCGATCGAGGAAGTTTCAGCGTAGTTCAGTTTGCAACCAAGCGTGTATAAGGCAACTTTCATTTGATTTCTAATTAACATTTCGAACTTTTTAGCGAATTACGGTCAGTGGTATCATTGTGTCAGCGCCGTCAATACTCAGGCGTACATAATACATACCGTTGGGAATATTGCACTCTTTATTTAATGTGTATTTTCCTGCCGGTACAATCGTATTATATAAGTTTTGGATATTTCTTCCTGTAACGTCATAGAGATTGATTTTTACAAGAGATTCGTTTCGCAAAACGAAAAAGTGCAATGAAATTTCATTTCCAGAAAGTGGATTAGGCGAAAGCGAACTTTTGTTGAAATCAGAGGATTCGCTCACCGATAAAGCCGTTGAAGTTCGGAGGCAAAGAATATCTTCGTTTTCATCAACAATAGCAGATGCTACCGGAAAATCTGTTATAAATTCAAATTCTTGTCTTCGCTGATTATTCAATACTGTAAAAATTTGTTTTTTTCCGTCAGCACTTTTTACAGTAAGATTGACCGGCATAACAAATACTTCTGGGATATTATCGCCTGATTGATTTTGTTTTAATGTAATTTTTATTAAATACTGACCTGATTGCTCTTGTGTCGAAAACTCGACATCGTATTCAGGATGACCGCGCTTATAAAGCCACTGGTCGAAGAAAGTTCGAATAGGCACAGCCGGCGAAGAAACTTCTTGTTCAAACACAGCAAGCATATCTTCGGTTTCAGCGTACGAAAAGGCGTATTTATTCAGATATTTTCGCATTGTAGGGAAGAATAGGCTGTCGCCTACAACATAACGCAGCATTGAGTATACCCATCCTGCTTTTGCATAAGTAGTGCCATAGTTGAACACATTTTCAAATGGTATGCCCCACACGGCTGGCTGCTCTCTCTGCATATAGCCATTTTTAGCGTTTCGCAGAAAATTATGATATCCGAGTTTCCCATCTTTATACTCAGCCCAAAGAGCCTCTCCAAAGGTAGCACCGCCCTCATTAAGCCAAATATCCGCCCAAGTTGCGCACGTTACGTAATCGCCAGTCCATTGATGCATAAGCTCATGCGCGAAGCCGGACTCGTCCAATCCATGTAGCCATGAGCGGTTTACAGTTGTTAACGATTGGTGTTCCATACCGCCGTAGTAAAATGGATGCACTACAGTATGTCCGTAATTCTTAAAGGGATATTCTATATATTTCTCTGAAAAAACCTTTATCATTTCAGGCAGGCGAACAACCGAGTTTCTCAGATTGTATTTGTCCGATGTTGTTCCAGTTTCATCAATATCCTCCTGCCACGCATAGTTGTCAATCGGGATGCTGTCTAATGAATTAGTTGTTCGGTTATACCATTGGCGGTACAGTCCAAACTGCGATGCGTTGACACATACAAGATAAGTCGAAATAGGCGTGCTGTCGCTCCAGAAATATATTCTTGTGGTATTCACTATGTTAATTATCGGGCTTCCCTGTATGCTAGAACTTGCGGTAAAATTATGTTCGGTATTCGACGAAAAGGGAAGAGCAAGTCTAATTGAAAATTGAGCTTTGTCATAAGGATTGTCGTTGCATGGCATCCAAAAGCGCGCATCGGCAGGTTCGCTCATGGTATAAGCAATTGGTGCAAGTGTTCTTACAGAGTCGCCATTGCGACCCATTCCAACAAAAAATCCTTTAGGGTAAAGAAACAACCCTCTATTTTCCTGACTCGTTCTCGTGTAATATACTGAAAATGAAAAAGTGTCACCTTTGGAAAGTGGAGATGGTAGAGCAATAGTAAATCCGCTGTTTTCGGCTAACATCGTAAAAGGCAGTTTGGTCGTTAAATCGCTGGCTAATACATTTTCTATTTGCATTGCTGATGCATCCAAGACGATAGTTTGCAACCCGGTTGAATCACAGCGGGCAGTAATATGATTTACGCCCTTAAAAGTATGATCTGGCTGTCCGCTTAGTGCTGTTTGCAAAGGATTTACCCAGTCCATCATCAAATCATATTTTAGCACATCATAGGGACGCTTAACAAGCGCTCGTTGTCCATCTAATATCATTGGCTTAGAATGATAGTTCGAGAATCTGTGCTCTTGTTCTTGAGAAGCGTTCGGACGCAGAATATTAGGAATTTCTCCGAACATACTGGTACAGAAGGCGAATACGATAGTAAAAAGGGTTAGCAAGGTTTTCATAGTTTATGGCACCACACGATAAAAAGTGAGGAAAGAGAATGAGAAAGTTGTAAGCAGCATTATTAATTTACAAACAGACAGTTGTAAAATTTCAGTCAAACAATCGAATATTGAATACAATGTTACACTACTGCAAGGGATCAGCTTTTTGGGGCAAGTATGGCAATACAATGGAAGAATTTGCAATTCGCCACACACATTTTCCGCATAGTTCGGCAACGCGAAGCAATTTGGGAAAATTGATTTTATCCGCTTCGTCGCCTAATCCGTGATAATCGGCATGTTCACCGGTAAAGAAAAACAATACCGGAATTTTGTTCATTGCAAAACTTGCCTGATCGCTTCTAAAAAAGAAACTTTCAATATTATATGCAATTTTGAAAGGATGCTTTAACTCCTTGTTTTCTTCTTCTGCTATGTCGGCCAATTCTTTGCAGCGAGTATTGCCGCCAAGCGACAAGGAGTCGTCGGAATTACGTCCAATCATATCCAAATTGAACATTGCCTTGCATTCTTTAAGTGGTAAAAGCGGCGAATCGCAATACGCTTTTGATCCGAACAATCCTTTTTCTTCGCCGCTGAAAGCAATAAACACTATCGAGCGTTTTGGATTTGATTGTGCAAATTGTTCGGCAAGCAAAAGCAATCCTGTTGTGCCGGAAGCATTATCATCGGCGCCATTGAACACAGTATCGGTATTTGGAGCTTTGGCATGAAGCCAGCCAACATGGTCGTAATGCGCTCCAATAATAACATAATCGTTAGTCGTATCGCTTCCTTTAATGATGCCAACAACATTTTTAGCCGTGATGTTGTCGGTTTGTAAGTTGACTGTAAGTTCGGATGCTGAGACGGAGTCTATAGGAAATGACTGTGGTTGTCCACTTTTTACAATGCGAGTTTGTATCTCTGTGAGCGTAGATAAGCTGCCAAACAATGCAGATATAATATTTTCACCAATACTGATGAATGGAATTAACGAATCGGAGCTTTTCGAAGCTAACTGCAAAGGCAGTGCATCTTCCGACATCTTAGGGAAAAGTGATGGCCAGGGGAATCCGCTTGGTTTAGGCAGAATAGAATTACTTAGCAAACTGACATTAACGACCAAACAGCCGACAGCGCCGTGCCGCAATGCTGTGCGTGCCTTTGCTGAATAGAGAGAATATTGCCATATTTGCCGACGTAACGCACTGTCTTTCAGAATTGAATCTGAGAAATTGGGAACTCCTCGAAAAAAAACGACAACTTTTCCGCGAACATCTATTCCATTATAATCATCATAGTGCAATTCAGGAATCTGAATACCATAGCCGACAAAAGCAATAGCAGTATTTCTTAGCTCGCCAGAGCCGGTGTTTTCAAAGGGAACATAGTCATCTTTTGGAATATATGTTGTTTCATGTGATGGAGTTTTGATGCGCAGCGTCAAATTATTGCCAAGCCGAGAGCGCTGTAGTTTGTAATTATGGAAGTAGCTTCCGTTAATGGGTAATAATCCATAATTTGAAAATTGATTTGCAATATAATTGGCGGCTTTGTCAAGTTCTGGGCTTGGCGTATTGCGTCCTTTCAACGAATCGGATGCAAGGAAATACAAGTGTCCTTTTGCGCGTTTAATAGCATCAGGTTCGTTGGCAATTGCTGGCAATAGAAGAAATGAACTTGCAGCTAGCAGACCTAAAAAAGCGAAGATATGATGTTTGGCAAGCATAGGAAGCCATTTTAAGATATGGAATTAACATCAGGGAGTTGAAATATATGCTATAAGATTTCGCAGGTATTTTTCCTTTCTAAAACGAATTTTTGCAATTGCTACTGCGCCGCTTCAATTGCTTCGATAAGATCATAGCACTGATAGCGATCGTCATTGATCTGGGAAAGAAACAGATCAGCACTGGCAAATTTTCGTTCGTTGCGAACAAATTTGAGAAATTGCACTTTTAAGTTCATATCATATAGCATACCGCTGAAATTCAAGTAATTAACCTCAAGCGAGGCTTCAGTGTCGTTAGTGAAAGTTGGTCTGACGCCGACATTTGCCATGCCGTATATAAGTCGTTCTTCGATTTTGGATGAAACAAGATACACTCCATTGCCCGGAAGCAGTTTGTTTGTATCCGATATCTGAATATTCGCTGTTGGTGCTCCTAATCGTCGTCCACGTCCGTCGCCACGAGCAACAATTCCCTGCACAAAATAGGAATAGCCCAGCATATTGTTGGCTTCCTCGATATTCTTAGCGTATAATGTCTTGCGAATTTTTGTGCTGCTGATATCAATGCCGTCAAGTTCGAAAGCAGAAATTTTTTCAACCTCAAATCCAGCTTCAATACCAACTCGGCGTATAGTATCTTCTCCGCCTTCGCGATCTTTCCCAAATACGTGGTCATACCCGACTAAATATTTAGAAACACCTATATTCTTCACAAGAAAATCTCGAACAAACTGTTCCGGGCTGATTCGCGAAAATTCTAATGTGAACGGAATTATTACAACCGTTCCAATGCCGTGCTCTTCAAGAAGTTGCAGGCGTTCTTCGAGTGTGTTAAGAAGGCGAATTGGCTCTCTGTCAGATTTCTTCAAGACAAGCTGAGGATGAGGATCGAATGTAACGACAATAGGAATGCCGTTTATTTCACGCGCTGATTCTATTAAGCGGCCGATGAGAAATTGATGTCCTCGATGAACGCCGTCGAAGGTGCCGACGGTTATTACGTGCGGTTGAGAATCAAGCAACACATCATGGATGGATTGCACTTTCATCGGACATTGCTCCTGAATTCGAAAAATTGTTAATGTTCAATCAAAAAATTGTGCTTGAAGCGTTACGCACGTCAGAGATTGAAACAGCATTGTCAGCAATAAAATCGCCAATTGCTGTTCGCCGTAGTGAAGCTAAATAACCGCCGCATCCAAGGGCAGCGCCGACATCACGAGCCAACGATCTTATATAAGTGCCTTTGCTGCAAATGACATCTATCTCTATAAACGGAAGCGCAATATTTTGTACTGCAATGTCGGCGATATGCACTTTTCGCGGTTGAGGTTCAACCTTTATGCCTTTTCGCGCGGATTTATACAAGGGCTGTCCGGACATTTTTACTGCAGAAAATGCCGGAGGTATTTGCTCTATTGCACCTTGAAAGTTTTGTAAAATCTCAACTATTTTTGAGAATGTCACAAAATTTGTGTCTGTCATATTTTCTTCCGGTGCTTCGGCATCATCTGTTCTTGTTGTTGCTCCAAGCTTTATTGTTGCCGCATAGCGTTTGTCAAGACCTTGAAATTCTTCAATACGCTTAGTGGCTTTTCCCAAACAAACAATGAGCAATCCGGTTGCAAGTGGATCAAGTGTGCCGGCATGTCCAATTTTGCGAATATGCGTCAACGACCTTAGTTTTGCCACCACATCGAAGGATGTCCAATGCATTTCTTTATTAATCAAAGCCATTGCGCCGTCAGATCGAGCCGCGTTAAACCATGAACTAATATCACTGTCCAAATTTTGCCTTGAGAGCATAGGCATCCCTATTTCACTCATTCACTGGTATCGGTATTATCATGGAAATGCTGCTCTTCACGAGCAATGCGAAGCTCTTCGTCCTTTTGCCTCACATTATGAAGCAGCGAAGAAATATTGTTCATAGCGTCTAGCGTCTCGTCCTTGAAAAAGCGCAATTCAGGCGCATGGCGAAGATTTATTTGTCGCGCCACAAATGATCGAATTTTTTTCTTATCTTCTTCAATGCGCTCCATCACATCAGCAATGGTTGCTTTTCCACCAAAAACGCTAATATAAATTTTTACAGATTGCAAATCATCTGCTACTTTTACTGAGGTTACAGTAATAAGCCCGGCAGAAAGCTCCGAAGCGATTTTACGCAATGGATCGGATAGCGCTTCTTTAATGAGGCCGGCGACTTTCTCAGTACGAATAGACATGTTAATTGATAAATATAATATGCTGGAAACACCGCGGTTAAGCAATTAGTACATTAGCTTAGCTTGCGTTTGATTTCAACAGTTTTTACCGATTCAATGATGTCGCCAATTTCAATATCGTTGAAATTATGCAGCAGAATGCCGCATTCATAGCCGGCATCTACCTCGCGAACATCTTCTTTGATGCGCTTGAGCGAGTGCAATGTACCCTTGAAAACTGGGAAGCCCTCGCGAAGAACACGGACGCGGTCGTTTCTTGTAATTTTGCCGCTTTGCACATAACATCCGGCAATGACGCCGGTTTTGCTAATGCGGAAAGTTTGACGCACTTCAACAACTCCAGTAATTTCTTCTTTTATTTCAGGCGAAAGAAGACCTTCGAGCGCCATTTGAATTTCATTAATGCAGTCATAGATAATGGAATACAACCGAATATCAATAGATTCATGCTCGGCAGATTTCCGTGCGGCAGCAGTTGGCTGCACATTAAATCCAATGACAATGGCGTCGGAAGCAGAGGCAAGCATCACGTCTGTCTCGGAAATAGCACCTACGCTAGCATGAAGGATATTAACTTGCACTTCGCTGTTTGACAATTTAAGCAACGAGTCGCTAAGCGCTTCTACCGAACCGCCTACATCACCTTTGATCAGTAATCGAAGATCTTTAACGCCGCCTTGTTGAATTTGCTGAGAAATTTCATCAAGCGTTTTATGACGAACTTGGCGGAATTGCTGTTCGCGAGCAAGCTGCTGGCGTTGATTTGCAATTGAACGTGCTTGTACGTCGGAGTCCATCACATTATATAAGTCGCCTGCTTGAGGCAATCCGTCGAAGCCGGAGACCTGAACTGGAGTAGATGGAGCAGCTTCTTCTACACGATTGCCGCGCTCGTCATACATTGCTCGAACACGTCCGGAATGAATGCCGGCAATAAATGCATCGCCAATTCTAAGAGTGCCTTTCTGAACCATTACAGTAGCCAATATGCCTTTGCCTTTGTCCAAGTGCGCTTCGATAATTGTTCCGCGAGCATGACGGTTAGGATTGGCTTTTAGCTCCAAAATTTCTGCTTCTAACAGCACTTTTTCAAGCAGAGCGTCGATATTCTTGCCTATTTTTGCAGATACTTCTACGCATTGCGCTGTTCCGCCCCATTCCTCAACGAGCAAACCACGATTAGCTAACTGCTGACGAATTGTATCGGGATGAGCATCCGGTCTGTCAATTTTATTGATTGCTACAACAATTGGAACATTTGCAGCTTGAGCATGGCTGATTGCTTCAATGGTCTGAGGCATCACGTTATCGTCGGCTGCAACCACAAGAATCACAATGTCGGTAACTTTTGCGCCGCGAGCGCGCATGGCTGTAAATGCTTCATGTCCGGGAGTGTCGAGGAACGACACAAATTTGCCGTTTGGAAGTTCTACGCGATATGCGCCTATATGCTGTGTAATTCCTCCTGCTTCGCCGGCAACCACATTGGCTTTGCGAATATAATCAAGCAAAGAGGTTTTTCCGTGATCAACGTGTCCCATTATTGTAACAATAGGCGGACGCGGCTGCAATGATGATTCATCATCTGCTTCGTCTTCAAGCATTTCTGTGGACTGCTCATCCACAAATTCAACTTGAAAGCCATAATCATCGGCTATCAAAGTTATAGTGTCTTTGTCTAACCGCTGATTGATGCTCACCATCAGTCCAAGCTTCATACACTTCACGATAATTTCGCTGGCGCTTACCCGCATTAAATTTGCAAGCTCACCGGTGGTAACAAACTCAGTAAGTTGAAGAATTGACGAGTCGCGTTCTTTCTCTTCGAGTCGTAGTAACTCTTTTTCTTCACGCTCGGCTTTTTTCTTTTGACGCATTTTACTGCGAAAGCCCACAGACGAAGTTTCGTCCATGCCATGCAATGTTTCGCGTATTACTTTGTCTATTTCTTCGCCGGAAATTTGTTCTCTTATTGATTTTTTTCTTTTTTTCTTCTTTTCATTTGGACGTGCATCTTCAGAGCTTGTCGTACTTTGAAGCGAAGAACCCGACTTTGCAAATTTGTGAAATGGCTTGTCTGCCCCTAATTGAATTTTTTTATCGTTGTCTTGTTTAGGCTGTGAAGTAGAAAGCGTCTTTTTCGATCGTTGCACATTGTCTTGAGAATGCTGATGTCTGTTTGAGTCGCTACTGTAGCTGCGGTCCCTATTGGGGTTCTGGTTACGGCCTTGTCTATTATCGTTATAGGTGTTGGGTTGCGTTTGACGTTTAAGGTCAATTTTACCAACGATTGTAAGTCCGGGAAGTTGAGGCATAGCGCCCGCTTCATATTCAATCTCAAGTATTCTGCGCCGTTTTTTTCTTTTTCTATTTCCTGCCTGGGAATCTTCCTTTGCAGTTGTATCTTCTTGTTGCTCTTGATTCGCATCTATAGGCGCTTCGCTCTTTGCTTCTGTTGCTGCTATATCTGTTAGATCTGCTTCTATTGATGCGGGAGTTTCCAACGGTTGAGCTTGTGTGATATGTGCAATATCTGGCTCTGCATCTTCCGATTTTTCGGCTGGTGCGGTATGTTTCTTATTCCTAGCAGATGATTTTTCCGTTGTTCTCTTTGTTTCTGAAATAGTATCAGCTATTGTTGGCTTATTTTCAGTTTCTTGCAGCGTTGTTTCAACAATAGGTAGTTTTTCATCTACTATGACTTTTTCGCCATATTTTTCTTCGGTTAAAAAATCGTCTGTACGGGTTTCTTGCTGAATGATAGAGTTTGAAATCTCCGAAATTTTGGACATTTCTTCGGAAATCTGCGCTGTATTCTCGGTCGTTGCAGCTGGTTCTGAGGACTCTGTATTGTCTTCTTCTGTATTTGCTATTCGAGATGAACGTTGATGCTGCTCTAATCTCTCGCGATGCTTTTCGGCAGCTTTATACTCTTTCTGAAATTTTGCCAGAACAATTTCTGTCATTTCATCATCAAGCATTGAGGTTGGCTTCGCGTCAATGGAATAGCCCTTCGAAAGCAGAAATTCTACAATCGTATCTTTCCCAATATTTAATTGCGAGGCAATTTTGAACAGTCGTGTTCCTTTTTGGACAGCCATAATAGTATACAGAATGGAAATTAACTACGTCGTTTTTTGGCAGAAAAACTGCCTATTTATTCTTGCGCGTCCATAATTTGCTGGCGCATATCCGGTCTTTCGTCCTCTTCAAATTCAGCCAGAATGATACCTCTTATTTCCAGCAGCAATTCTTTGGTCATGCCTTCTATTCCGAGCACGGCGTCAATGTCAGCATCGAGGAATTCTCGAGCTGTATCAATTCCCAACTCAATGATTTTATCATACATTTCACGCCCAAGCTCATCGCGGAATTCAATAAGTTCAATATCTTCGCCGCCCTCTTTTACCAGAGAAATTGAATAGCCAGTTAATTTTGAAGCGAGACGAACATTCTGACCGTTTTTGCCAATGGCAAGAGAAACTTGGTCGTCTGGCACCATCACTGTTGCAGTGCGTGTTTCAGGGTTAACAACTATTTCTTTAACCTTTGCAGGAGAAAGAGCCCGTGCGATAAATAATTTAGGATCAGTAGAAAATTCTACAACATCGATGCTCTCATTGTTAAGCTCGCGTACTATAGAATGAATCCGTATTCCTTTCATCCCAACGCAAGCGCCAACGGGATCAATGCGCTCGTCGTAGCTTTGCACTGCCACTTTCGAGCGTTCGCCCGGCTCACGCGTTATAGCTTTTATTTCGATTAGACCGTCGAACACTTCTGGAATCTCCACTTCAAACAATCGCGCAAGAAATTGATTCGATGATCGCGACAAAATAATGTCAGGTGCGCCGCTACCTTGCTGACGCCGAACTTCATGCACTATAGCGCGGATAATTTGATTTTTCTTGTATTTTTCATTGTGTATCGTTTCTTCGCGCGGCATTCGCATTTCTACTTTATTGTGCATTATGAGCAGGCCGCCATGTCGCACCTGATATACCTCGCCTACAAGAATTTCGCCGATTTTTGCAGCATATTCGTTATATATATTGTCTTTTTCAACGTCGCGAATTCGTTGATTTAGCATTTGTGCTGCAAAGAAAATTAGTCGGCGTCCGAAACTTTCCGAGATGTTTTCCAACGTTATTTCTTCGATGAATTCATCGCCGATTTCATACGGATCTTGAGAGAGTTTTTGAACATCTGCTAATGAAATTTCAAGAGTTTCATCTTCTACATGTTCAACTACAGTTCGCAAAAGATAAATTTCGATATCTCCTTTGTCCATATTTACAATGATATCAAAATTAGCCTCGCCATACTTTTTATGAACAAGTATTGAGAGAGTTTCCTCAAGAATACCTTGCAATAATTCGCGGTCAATGCCTTTTTCCCGCGCCATTTCTGCAAATGCCTCAATAATTACTTTTTTATCGAATTTTGGTTTGACTTTACGACGTGCCATAGTCGGAACAAATCGGTTGTTAAAAAAAGAAAAAATATATTAATACCAACAAGTAAGCTGATTATTTTAATCAAAAAGTGATCTGAGCACTTCTACATAAAAGCATATCATTTAAAGATATTCCAGCAATACGCCTTATCTTGAGCGTTTTAGAATTTTATTAGCACGACAGCAGAAGAAATATCAGAATAATAAATTGTGCGCTCAGTATTTTCTGCCGGTTGTTTTAGCGTTTTTCTGCCATGTGTTTGCGGCGCTAATACGATGCCGCTTTCTATAGTTTTATGCAAAATTCCGGTTATGATTTCTCCGCTTAGGGTCGATATTTTCAACAGTCGGCCTTTATGCTTTGGAAATTGCCATGGTTCTGAAAGCGGACGGTCAACACCTGGCGAAAGCACTTCAAACGTCGCAATTGACGATAAAAAAGAGTCGTGTTCAATTATTTTGTCAAGCGCTTTGCTTACGCTTCGACAATCTTCATGACTGATGCCTTTTTCAGAGTCAATAATTATTTCAAGTATTAAATGCTTAGGCAAAGAGCCGCGAACAACTATTTCGAGTAAATAGACGCCAAATCCGCGGCAAATTGTGCTTATGGCTTCTGTAGTTTCAGACGGCGTTTCCGGTTTGTTTGCCGGCATGACAATTTCAATAAAAAATGGGCTTTGTGCAGCCCATTAACATAAATAAATCAATAATCATTTGCAAATATAAGGAATTTCTAACTGTTGCCAAAGTTGTTTATTGTCGCTTGCAACAATTTCTACTAAATGGAATATTCTTCTTGCGGCTCTCTTCAATGTGAAAACGCACTATGACACGATAGACATGCCGAAGGAATTATGACTGTAGCCAAACGATTTGCCATTGCGCTAAAATACCTATATCGGCAATAGATTAAGGAATGGATCTGTTGCCAAATGATGTTGTCTGTTGATGGAATCTAAAAAAATCGGTTAAACAACGCAATTTTATATTTCTTGGCATGAGAAATACTATTAACATTATGATCCAGATGACAGAGATTCTGCATGCGCTCTTTGATGATTATTCTGCAATGCTATGTCGTCTTTGCTATTTCTTTGTTATAAAATTCGTTCATGAGCGTTGCTCAATCGCGAAAATGTGCACATTGTCTGAATCGGAGAGATTCTCGAAAAATATGCGAAGTGTTTGTTGAATATTCTGGTAGCGCGAGCGGAGAGCTGTATTGTTTTCAAAGAGTTAGCTGTTTATGCGAAAGTGCTGATCATTGACTTGTACACCATGACCTGCTTGCGCACACCCGATTAAAAAATTGCTCCAATCAGATCTTCGATTGTGCGTTCTAATTGCTCAACTATGCGTTTGTACAGAAAGCAATTAGGCAGATTACCTTGGCAGAGAATCGTTCATATTGAACAAGTCGAGCGCGAATCGCGGGAGCGGGTCAAATTGACAGAGTTCAAAGAGTTGCGAATCGTTGCAATTGTCGATCTCATTCAGAAGCGTTATTCCTTATATTATGCGAACCGGATAATTTGGGACTCAGGTTGAATTATGAAATAAGGTGCCAAAGAGCACGTCATCAAAGGCATTTAACAGATGTGCTCGGAAGATATTGTGCCAGTATTAGGTGTCGCTAATGATTTTGCATTAGTTTCCTTGAAGCATTGAAGAACATTAGTAAAAATGTTAATTTGCGGATGAGAGCTAGATTTTCTGAACATAATAAACACACGCTAAGTAGTTGCAATACATAGCGAATGTAATAAAAGCAAGCTTGATTTGCAGCCATATGTATCAATAGGCTTTATTGTATTTTTCTGTTTGCTTGAAAACAATTGCAATATTGCAAATATACACCGAAATAACAATGTTTTTTTACCCGGCTTTTTGGAGATGACACTATAATTACAAATTAAATTGTACGATGAATAAGAGTTTTTTTACAGCTGCATTTATTCTGCTTGTTTTTTTTAGCTCCACAGCTAAACCGCGCTTAGCTGTAGTTATTTCTTTTGATCAGATGCGAGGAGATTACACAGAGCGTTGGAATAAAAATTTTGGCAACGGAGGATTTAACCTCTTGGTGAATAATGGTGCTTACTTTGCACAAACCTACTTTTCTCATGCAAATAATACAACAGGTCCAGGACATTCTATTCTTCTGACAGGTTGTAATCCAGCGAAAACAGGAATAACCGGAAATGATTTTATTGACAGTGTTTGCAATTGTTTACGCTATTGTGCAGCCGATGACACATCCAGAATTTATGGCGTGGAAAGTCCCATAGGAAGATCGCCGCATCTGCTTGCGGTTCCAACTCTTGGCGATGCATTGGCCGCTGAATTTCCTAAAAGCAAGACAGTTGCAGTTTCGCTAAAAGACCGTGCTGCAATTCTTATGGCGGGACGCAAGGCAAAAACAGTATTGTGGTTCGATCAAGATGTGGCAGGTTTTACAACTTCTACATATTATATAAAACCAAAATGGCTTGATTCATTTAATCGGCGTTATAATTGCAAGCGTTTTGCTGGTTGGCAATGGCAGACAGAATTGCCAGATGGCGCAAGTGATAATGTTGATTATGAAGCAATATTTCCTGGAGGAGAAAAGTTATTTCCGCATGTCATACCAAATGACAAGCGTGATAAGAATTATATAAGCGCCTTTTTACACACGCCCAAATCTATTGAATTGCTGTTTGATGCTGCAAAGGCGGCTATGATTGAAGAAAAGTTGGGAGAGGATGCTCAGCCTGATTTGCTATGCATTAGCGTCTCAACAACTGATTTTATCGGACATTTATTTGGTCCCGATAGCCGTGAAATAGAAGAACTATATGTGCATTGCGATCGGATGCTTGCTGAATTTATTCAGTTTTTGGACAAACGAATTGGAAGAAATGATTACATATTGGTTGTATCTTCCGATCACGGTGTGGCACCATTCCCAGAGATAGTCCAACAATTTGGAAAACCTCCTATTGATGCAGGGCGAATTGCTTATGATGCGCCAGTAAAAGCCATAAAGAATCATTTTGACGCATTATACGGTCAGCGCAGTAATGGCGCACAATGGGTGAAATATTTTGATCCGCCAACAATATTTATCAATGAAGAGGCAATGGAGTCCGCCGGAGGCGACCTTGCAGAAGGTGCAATTGAAGCAGTGAAAGCAGTTAAGAATATTCCCGGAATTGCTTATGCTGCAACAGTAGATGATATTATGAGCGGAAAAACACCAGAAGGATGGAATGATGAATATACTCGTCTTACACGCAACGATCTATATCCCGGGCGTTCCGGTCAAGTAATTATCTATCCCAAACAATATTGGCTATATGGCAGCGGATACACTTCGCATGGCACTTTCTATGACTATGATCGTTTCGTGCCGATGATATTTTTTGGCGGAGGCATAATTCAACAACGCATAGAAAAGATAGCTGATCCGGCTGATATTGCACCTACTCTTGCTTCTATACTTGGTGTGTCTATCCGAAATGCAGATGGAATAGCGCGCAATGAGATATACAAAATAGAAAAGACAAAGAGTAAAAAATAAAATGACAATAATGACGAATTACTCAGATAGGTGCCATATGAAAAGAAACTTGTATAGATACAATTCCCGGCGAGAAGTTGTTAATTGTAAAAGAGCCGTGATATATTTTCATTAATTGGCGAATAATTGCAATGCCTAGTCCTGAACCAGACTGTTCGTTTTTATCTCTGTCTATTTGCATATACGCTCCTAATTGGGAAATATGCTCTAGTGCCATGTCGCTATAATTTGTGATTGTCAGAATAAAAGAATTGTCTTTTTTAGCAGATTGAATAGTTATAGGTGTGTTCGATTGTGAAAACTTTAAAGCATTATCTATCAGTTCGCTTATTATTTTAGAGAAATGCTCGGCAGAAATACAAATAAGAGCATCTTCTACTTCGCAGACAATATCTTTTGATCGTCCATTTTTCACAGATTGCATTGCGGCAATAGCGCATATTGTTTCACTTAAGTCTGAAATAAATATTCTCTCGTATTTAGATAATGCCTCTGTAGAGGAAATTATTGTTTCAAGCTGAGCATAATAGATGTAATTCTCAATTTGATGGTTCAAGGCATTTGCAGATTCGAAAATAAAACTACTCATTTCTTGAATCTCGTCAGTATTGAGCGAAGACGCTTCTTCCGCAAGGATTTTAGAAAATCCCAAAATACCTATTAATGGAGTGCGGAGCTCATGTGGCACTGCCTTGCTGATATTATGCTGTAAATTCTGAATACGGGATTCGACTGATGAAACCATAGTATTTTTACGCGAGAGACGAGAAGATACCGCTTGCTGTAAGTCAATAAGATTAAATGGCTTGGTAATATAGTCGTCAGCACCGAGCTGCATTCCTTCGCGCAACTCGCTCATTTTCGCATGAGCTGTTAAAAATATAAATGGAATAGCTGATGTTGCATGGTCATTACGTAAAGCCGACAAAACGCCATAACCGTCAAGTTCCGGCATGTTTATATCACAAATAACCAAATCGGGAATCACTTCTTTTGCTATCTCAAGTCCTTTCCTGCCATTATCAGCAGTAACAACTCGATAACCTTCCATATCAAGATATTCCTCTATATTTAAGCGCACAAATTCCTCGTCTTCGATTACCAATATTGTTTGCATAATGCAATGAATTGTTTTAGGATTATTTTGATGATTATTAAGTTGCAAATATATTGTTTGTTATGAGATGCATAAGAAATATATATATACTATTCAAGCCCTGATTTTCTGTTAAACAGCATAGTCATAGTTATATCAATTTATGAGATGAAATACTCTGAAAGAAAATTACAGTGTATTTAGAATATTATATAGTTAAGAACATTTTTTTACGATTCAAAACAAATCAGATATTAAATTTCTATTTGGTTGATTTGCAGGTTATTAGGAAGTGTCGACGGTCTTTGAAATTATTTGTTGTTATAATTTAAGCATTGGGAAAACTGTTTTACACTTAATTATAAACAACGCTCGAGAAGCAAGGAAATGAATTTGACTTGGCCGGAGTTATTTTCGGTATATTACATTATCTTGTAAATGATGGATGAAATGTTTGTTTTAATCGAAAATTATTATTTATTAAAGATACTTCGAGAGCAAAACAAACAAATTAAAGCTATTTGTCAGATATTGCTGATTCTATTGTTGGGAAAACTGTGAAAATAGTGTTAAGACGAGTAATTTCAAGCTGCTTAAGAACGCGATCTGGCACAGAAGCCAAGACGAAAGCTCCGCCTATTTTTTTTAGCAAAGTCAAGCCTTGTACTAACATTCCTAATCCGCTGCTGTTAATAAGCTCAACATTCGTTAGATTAATTACGATGCGTCGAATGTCTTGAGCCGCAAGAACGTTTATATGTGATGAAAATTCGAGAGCATCTGCGCCGCCTATCACATTTCTTTCAAGGTTGATGACGGCGCAATTGCCTATTATTTGTGTTTCGAAGACGTTCATCTTAATTTAAAAAAGTATTAAGCTCTTTGCGGTTTTAGCTGCTTTGAGGCCGATTTATCCGAAGATTTTCCTTTGCCTTCAACATCAACTTTCTGAACATGATGCATATACCAAATAACAAAAGCGCTTGCAATATAAATTGATGAATATGTGCCGGTTATGATGCCGATAAGCATGGTAAATGAAAACCCTTGAAGAACTTCGCCGCCAGCAATAACAATCGTTAGCAATACAAGCACAACTGTCATAACCGTATTAACCGTTCTGCTGAGTGTCTCGTTAATGCTAAGATTCATAAGCTGCACTAAACTAATGCCCTTATGCTTGTCGAGATTTTCGCGGATGCGGTCAAAAATAATAACAGTATCATTTACGGAAAAACCAATGACTGTAAGAAATGCCGCAAGCATTGCCTGATTGATTTCAATGTTGATAATGCCTAATTTACTGACTATTGTAACAAGGAAAAGAGTTACCAGCACATCATGGAGAAGCGCAATTGCAGCGCCTAAGCCATAAGTAAACTCGAATCGGAAAGCAAGATAAAGCATAATTGCAATTATGGCCAATCCAACAGCTAATAGCGCCTTATTGCGAAGTTCGCTTCCAACTTTAGGCCCGATTGTCTGTGACGAGCGAATTTCGATTGTTTCATTTGGCAATTCACTATGTAGTGCATTCTGAATTTTGACGGGTATTTCCTTTGTCTCAATGCCGTGAATGGTTGGAACTCTAATAAGCACTTCCTTCGGGTCGCTGATGGATTTGATTTCAGCCCCTTCAAATTGTGCTTTATCCATAGCGTGACGCACTAAAGCCACATCTACGTTTTCTGAGAACCTCATACGTGCTTCTGTGCCGCCTTCGAAGTCAATGCCCATACGCAAACCAAAGACAAAGGGAGCTAAAAGTCCGGCAATGTTTAAGGCAAGTGAAACCCATATAAAGATATATCGTTTGCCGAGAAAGTCAATATTCGTTTTTTTGAAAAGTTGCATGGTATTATTCTATAAATTTATTAGTTGAGATTATGCGTTTTTTGGTTGGCCGAAATTAAAAGTAGTTGCATTTTCGCCAACCATGAGGTCGAGCATTGCGCGTGAAACAACAATAGCTGTAAATAAAGTAGTAAGAATGCCTACCATAAGCGTAAGCGCAAATCCCTGAATTGGTCCGGTTCCAAGATAATAGAGAATTAAGCCGGTAAGGAACGTTGTTACGTTAGAGTCAAGAATAGCAGTAAATGCCTTTTTGAAGCCCTCGTCTATTGAACCGCGAAGGGTTCGTCCGCGAGCTAACTCTTCTCGAATACGCTCATAAATAAGTATGTTTGCATCTACTGCCATGCCTATTGTAAGAATAATGCCGGCTATTCCAGGAAGCGTTAGTGTACCGCCGCCGGGTATAATGCTTGGCGTGAGAATCGTAAGAATTAATGCTACGTTTACAAAAACTGCAAAGTTGGCAATTAGCCCTGCTTTTGAATAATATATCATCATAAAAAGAAGGACTAATGCAAAAGCAATTGCGCTGGCAATGAGTCCGCTTTGGATTGAGTCAGAGCCAAGCGATGGACCGACAACTTGCTCTTCGACGATTTTTACCGGAGCTTTTAACGCTCCTGCTTTCAAGATAATTTGAAGCAGCTTTGCTTCTTCGGCATTTTGCATACCAGTTATAGTTGAAGTGCCGTTGGGAATCTTGTTTTGCACAACTGGCGCAGAATATACCTGATCGTCAAGAACGATTGCAATGCGTTTTTTGATGTTAGCGCCCGTAATTTGAGCCCATTTCTCAGCGCCGTCAGAATTCATTTCCATCATGACTACTGGTTCGTTAGTCATAGGGTCGAAAGTATTTACTGCGTTGGTTACAGCATCGCCGGTTAATTCTGGGTCGCGTTTGAGCGAGTATAATTCATAGACAGGATCAAGAGCACCTTTTTCGGATATTTCTTTTGCGCCGCGCACTAATTCATAATCAGCAGGCAGTAATTTTTTAATATCAGAACGATTAAGATATTTTACAAGCTGATCATAAGTGGATTTGGAAACATGAAAAAGGTATTCGCCATCCGGGAAACTGCCGGTTATGTACAGACCGTCAGCTGGCTGCGGTCTTGCCTTTTCATTTTCTATAAAATAAGTGGCAACTAACGACGAGAAAGGATGATCGTGGCGATAGCGCTTCTGAGCTTCTTCCTTTGAAAGTCCTGCATAAGGATCTTTTATGCTGTCTTTGGCAGAGGCATGATTGGTAGAATCCTTTTTAACCGAATCTGCTGATGCAACTTTAGCACTGTCTTTTGCTGTAGATTCGGCGGCAGTTTTTGAGGCAGCTGTTGTGTCGTGCTTTGCTGTGTCGGCAGTTTCTTTTTGTGTTGTATTCTGGCGTGAAAGATATTTGTCAATAGCAAGAAAAGAGCGTGGTATTTCTTGATTGTTCCGCAAGAGCTTGAACTCTAATCGCGCCTGTCCTCCGAGAAGTTTGCGCATTTCCTCAGAATCTTTAACGCCCGGAAGCTCAACAACGATGCGTCGAGCGCCTTGTTTTGTAATACTTGGCTCGCTTAATCCGAACTTGTCAACTCTTTGACGAATAACTTCTTTAGCTTGGTCTACAGCACTGTTGATATCCGCTTGCAACCGTTCGATAATTTTTGTGTCGGATGCCTCTTGATTGTCTCCGGTGTCGAAGTAGCTGATAAGAGAGCGACCTTTTGGAGTAGCAATACTCTTGAAATTTCTTAAAAATACGTCAAGCACCGACTCGTCTGAATTGTCAGTTTCTTTTTTGGTTTTCTCGATTACTTGCTCAAAAATTTCGTCACGACTTTCTCTCGGCACAGATTCTTCAATGAGCTTTAACACATCAACCTCCAGCATGACGTACATACCGCCGCGCAAATCCAGTCCAAGTTTTATGCGCTTGCTCATCGCATTACGCAAATCTTCGCCATATTCACTATTAAATTCAGCGATGCTGGCAGAGTCGTGTGAAGCTATTATCTCGCTTTGTCTATGTTCTAGATTGTAAGCGCGATAGCTTGGGAAAAGAAGGATGCCTGCAATAAGAAGAGGCAGTGCAATTGTCAAAATTTTCCAAATATTCCTTTTCAAAGAAGTTCTCCTTGCGAATTTTCGTCAGTAGTCAAGATGTTAGTTTCAAATAAGAAAGCGCGAAATTAGCAGACGCGCAGGTTTTTACCAATTTTTTTTCTAATAGCAATTATAAATTGAGTTGCAACGCTGATCTGTTACAACAAAGGATTATCTAAATTATTAAAAGTTCCGCCAAAAACAAGATCGTGAGATCTGGATAAAAAATCATGTGGAAATCCTAATTCTACAGAACTATATTCATTTAAACGATCGAGATGCTCAATTGAAAGATGAATATTCAAGCATCCTAAATTTTCTTCTATTTGAGATTTGCTTCGTGCTCCAATTATTGGAGTTATTCTGCCTTTCTTGCTTCGCAACCATGACAATGCCACTTGCGAGGACGAACAGCCAATTTGAGAAGCAATTTCAGCGACTTCATGAGCAATAGAAATGTTGCGATCCGCTAATCGAGCACTTCCCGGTTTCAGACGAACAGCTGATTCTGGATGTCCTTTTAGATATTTTCCGGTTAATACTCCTGCGGCTAATGGTGCCCACGTGCACACAGTCATGTCGAATGATGCAGCCATAGGCAATAATTCGCGCTCTACGGTTCGTTGAACTAAACTATACTCTATTTGCAACCCAGCAAAACTTGTCCAGCCACGCAATTCTGCTATTGTATTTGCTTGAGACACAATCCATGCAGGAGTGTCGGAAATTCCGATGCTTAGTATTTTCCCTTGACGAACTGCATCGTCAAGCGAACGCATTAGCTCTTGCGGGCGAGTCGTAAAATCCCAAGCATGCACCCAATACAAGTCAATATAATCAGTGCCGAGACGCTTTAAACTTGCATTCAGCGATTCATTCAAATTTTTCCGTCCATTTCCCGAAGCATTCGGCTCTCCCCGTTTTGTAAAAAGAGTGAACTTAGTGCCTATGACAAAATGTTCTCGATCGGCTGATATAAATTCCCCAACAAACTTCTCGCTTAATCCATTGGCATAGTAATTGGCAGTATCTATAAAATTACCGCCGGCATTGGCGTAAGCGTCAAATATTGCGCGGCTTTCATTTCTATCTGCGCCTAATTGCCAATCATTTCCAAATGTCATTGTCCCAAGGCATAATTCCGATATACGAACTCCGGTTTTGCCTAATAAAGTATAGCGCATTTAGAAACTATGAGTTGCAATGAGGAAAATGTACAAAACAAAAAAATGGCGTTGCCGCTTGAAAAGCAACACCACTAAGCGGGAGAGTGAAGGGGCTTGAACCCTCGACATCCAGAGCCACAATCTGGCGCTCTACCAACTGAGCTACACCCTCCATCAAAGAAACCGAATACAAAATTAACTATTTAGCATGAAGAAATCAAACATTATTACGAATTAGGGGTTGAATGCGGTAGCGAGTCCGGCTCATCATTTTTAATTGAATTTTCTGAAGGTGTAATTGTCTGATTGGATGAAACCGGCTTATTTGTCTTTTCTTGCCAGTCACGGTAGAACAACATAAGAATTGCCGTTGTAGGTACTGCAATTAGCAAGCCGAGAAATCCAAAAAAATGACTGAATATAAAGAGTGAAGCAAGAAGAGTTATCGGATGAAGTCCGATATGTTTTCCTAGAATACGTGGCTCAATGATATAAGCATTTATAAAATGAAGTCCGTTGATTATCAGCACAATAGCTATAATGTTGCTTGTAGTTTCGGCAGGATTGACTAATAAAACGGTAATAATTGCAATAAACATGCTTGAAAGAGAGCCGAATATTGGAATTGGATTCAGCAAGCCGCATAATACGCCAAGCACTATTGGATATGGAACTCCGGCAAGCGCGAAAAGCGCTGACGATGCCGTGCCTATCATAAATGCTGCAAACACCTGCCAGCTGATATAAGTGCGCAAAATTGAATTGATGCGTACGAGATCATAGAGTATTCTTTGATTTCTACGCAAAAGGATTTCTCGAATTGTTTCTTTTATCGAGGGCAGGTCTTTAACAAAATAAAAAGTTAAAATCGGCAGCAAAATAACGTTTATAAGCTGCGAAGCAAGCCCGGACAAACTAGTTAGCAATGAAAGAAGAGCTTGTAAAATAGTAGAAAACAACGTTTCTAATTTGGGCATGAATTCCGTTTGCATCAGCTCCTTCATCTTGTCCTGCGGCAGTCCAAAGTCGCCCAGCATTCGATAAAATTTTCTGCTTTCGAGAAACGATGTGATAGAATTGACCAAAGAGGACACTTTTCTTATTGCATCATCTAATTGACTGAAAACAACAGGAAATACTAAAATAGAAATAGCTGTGATCAGGCCACCAAGCAAGAGAATGATTAATAATGTAGCAAGCCATCGCGGAAATTTTCTACGCTCTAAACGTGAAACTAAAGGATCGAGCAGATATGCAGTAAAGAATGACAAAACAAAAGGCAGGATTGCAAATCTCATGTCGCCAAGCAGCCATAGCACAAACAATAAAACGGACAAAATCATCATTCGTTTTACTAAATAAGATTGCTGTCTGTAAGGATATAGCAAGAATAGCGTTATACCAATAAGGACTAAAGGGCTTGCAAAGAGTCCTGTAGTCAATCCAAAAGCAGAAATGCATATTGCGCCGGCAAGCAATACGCCGGCAAATGCAATATACTTTTTAATATTTCCCATTTTGTTGTCAGATTGGGTTTAACAATTCGTTGCAAAAATAATTACACTATTGATAATATAATGCTATTGGCGTTCTATTTACTGTTAACAAAAAAGGGCAGAGGAAAAAATCCGCTGCCCGAGCTGTTGTTTTGATAAGAAAGATAAGTTATTCGCTAACCGACGAAGAAACACATGCTTTGTCGAACGCAGTAGTAAGAGCTTGAGCAATTGTTTCCGGCATTGCCCCTTCAATATGATGACGCGGCATAAAGCCAATAAGCTCGCCATCACGCATCAAAGCAATTGATGGAGAAGAGGGCGGCTGCCCCTTGATGTATTCACGCATGCGCGATGTTGCTTCCAAGTCTTGACCGGCAAAAACAGTAAAAAAATGATCGGGAACGTTTTTATGTTTAATTGCCAAAGCCACTCCCGGGCGTGCCATTCCTGCCGCACATCCACATACAGAGTTGAGCATGACCAATGCTGTTCCAGCTTGTTGCATAGCCTTGTCTACATCGTCGGCAGTTTTTAGTTCAGTAAAGCCAATGCTTGTCAATTCATCGCGCATTGGCTGGACAAATAACGGATCGTATGGCATATAATTATTCTCCTAATATGGATAGAGATAAGAAAATTGCTCCAATAAGTTATTGGTGTATGACGATAATTATCTCTTCTTTATTGGAAAAGCCAATTAGCGCAAGATAATAATACGTTTTATTCCAACTGTTTACCGTCAAGTCGCTTAGAACAAAATTGTAAGAATACGCGAATATAAAATCGAAAATTCTTCAAAATGAAAAGAATTTTACTGCAAATTTTCGCGGATTTTTGCGGAAATATAATCCATCAGCCACACTACAATGGCAATTAACAACACAATTAGCCCGACTTCACGCCATTTTCCCAAACCTTGATACTGCATTAACAAAGTGCCTATGCCGCCTCCGCCCACCATGCCGATAATGGTGGCCATGCGAACATTAATATCCCAACGATAGATTGTAAAGCTTAGAAACGGTATAAGCAACTGCGGAACTATTGCATACCAGATTACCTGCAATGGATGTGCGCCAACTGCTTCAATTGCCTCAATCGGACCTTGATCTATATCTTCAATTTGTTCTGAATACTGTTTTACTAATGATGAAACTGTATGAAGCATTAATGCAAGCATTCCGGCAAATGGTCCAATTCCAACCCACACAGAAAATATAATAGCCCAAATTAACGGCTCGATAGAACGGGTAAAATTTGCGAATATTCTAACTATATAATAAATTGCAAATGTCTTGTTATTATGCTTCATTAAATTGCGAGCACTTAAAAAGCTTAGCGCGAAGGAAAATGGCAGGGCTATAATAGTGGCCATCAATGCTAAGTATATGGTTTCAATCATTGAAAAAACAGCTTTGTCTATGATTGAAAACTCTGGATCAGCTAATGCAGAAAATAGTTTGCCGGCTGCTTTAAGTCCTGTAATGGAGAAAAAATCCACGGGTGAAATTTTGGTTAGGACCCACCCTGTAACCAACGTTAAAATACTAATGATCCACGCGGTATGGATAGCAATTTTATCTTGCCAATTTGTCAGTTGTTGTTTACGGAGCAATTTATAGGAAAGTGATGCGCCGGTTAGATATCCAAAAATATAATATGCTATCCCAAAAATCAAGTAAAGTATTGCAGCTCTAACCGTTGTAGCCGGTGGTTTGGCAGAAAGAATTACTTCGTGCAAAAGTATTCTATGAAGCGTGATGGCGAGATATGTCCCAAATAACACATCGAGCAAAAAAAACTTTGCAAATTGCATTATTACTGATAAATATCTCGATATTGTAACGTTCATTGCTTTATTAATTGCGCACTAAAACTGCTGTCATAACTCGCCCATTTGCCCGAACAGCAACAAAATAATAACCGACTGCCAAATATCGAACTGGAATTTGACACGTTGTAATTCCTGCATGAGGGCTATGGACGCTGTTTGACCATACTCTCTGCCCCGTTGTGTTATACAGTTCAACCTCAAATGAAGTTTCTATATCCAATGGAATAGTTATTGCTACCTGCTCCCGCGATGCATCCGCTAAATTAGGCATAACTTCCACATTTGTCATAATATTTGGGTTTAGCGGCAAGGTCTTTTCATCTATGCCGCAGGAAATATTGCGTTCGCCAAATGCTAAAGAGAGTGTTTTCTCGTTATTATCAAAAAAATATGGCATTGTTCGGCGATCGCCGGAAGTTGAAACTTCAAGATAAAATCTGCCATCACCGTCTACGCCAAAATCAGTTTTTGGAATGTCTCCAACAAATTGCCATTGCTGTTCTGTAGCTTTCAGCGGATAATAATGGGGTAAAATTGAGCCATTTGGAAACCAGGCCAATCGTGGCTGCAAAGTTGAATATGGCGAGCGAATATAGAAACAAAATCGCTGAACATTATCTATCGGATATGTTGCATAGCCCGGCGATATTATTGTGCCTATTTTTAACATTGCTTCGGGAATATTTGCACGTCCAAAGCCAAGAGTGTCATCTTTTGCCGATGATTGAGAAGCTGAGGAATACAATGCTTCACGCAGTTGATGCGGTGTAATTTCTGGAAAAACTGACTTTATTAGACCCGCACAACCTGCAATTAATGGAGTTGCAAAAGATGTTCCCGATCCATTTCGCAATCCGTTTTCTTGATAATGTATTGCTCCATAAACAGAAACTGCCTGCGCGGCAATATCTGGTTTGATAACGCCGCGAGAATTTGGTCCGCGAGAAGAAAATGCGGCAGGAGTATTGCCGTCGGGCATTAAACCGCCAACTGTGATCACACTGTCGGCATCGGCCGGCGAAATAATCGTTTCTGCCAAAGGTCCATTGTTGCCTGCGGCTGTTATGCAAATGACGCCTCGCGCAACAGCTTTATTAACTATGTCGGCAGTTATGGTGGAATGTCCGTTAAGATCTTGAAATGTATAATTTTCATCTGGTTCGTTGAAAGTCAAATATCCAAGCGATGAGGAAGTTATATCAACTCCCTGAGATTCCGCCCATTCAATGGCCGCTGCATAATTGTCTTCTTCTATGCGTGTTTCTGTCGGGATATCCTCGGTCTTTGCAAGCAAAAACGAAGCAAAAGGCGCGATCCCGATTAGCGAATCTTGTTCAAAACCCGCTACGGTGGATAACACCATAGAGCCATGATCGTCTTGCGAAGCTACGTCGTTATCTTCGTTGGACACAATGCTGTCATTGTGAATAAAATCATACGTGGCAATAATGTTTGCGTGTTGAGTTGCGGAGTTTACTTTCCAACGAAAGCCGGAATCAAGAAAGCCGATAAGCGCTCCTTGACCTGTTATACCCATGCTATGCAATTCTGGGATCCCAAGCATCGCTGCTTGATTGAGCGATGGGCCGTAGCGAAAAGAGCCGCATCCGCTTTGTTCTAGTATTTTTGGAGAAATTCCTGAATCTTTCGATTGGATAATCCAAGGAGATGCGCTTGACTTGGCTGACATTAGAGTTAATTTTGATCCGGTTCTTTGCAGGAGTTTTACGAACGAAAATTTGGAAATTGTTGATGCGACTAGCGAATCGCAGCGAATTACTGCATAATTATTCCAGCGCAAAGTTAGAAGTATTACTGAGCCGTGTTTTGTAAGCGAATCAAGATAAGGCTGGAAAATCGGCGCATCGGACAATGAAAAAATATTGTCGGCGGGCAGTATTTTTTTTCTTCGCTCAATGCATTGAACATTATGGAGCGCAACCGTTTTGCGATAAATCTTACTGTCCGGCACAAATTTCTCAGGTCCTTTATCTCGGAAAACAACACGATAAGTACGCAGAGAATCGCTTGCTTGTGCTGAAAGATTCATGGCGGCAAGAAGAAAAGCTGCCAAGGCGAAGGATGCGCGCCGAAAAAGCGCAGAGAAATCCGTAATTTTGTTCATATAATCTTAAAAAAATTTACCGTTTCTAAGCGGCTTTTTTCTCCAAATTACTTAAAATTCAGATTGTAATGGCTTATAATTCTACAAGTAGCGGTTATAACGCGGCCAAAAATTCAATTGCATGGTCTACAACGCGTCAATTTGGCGTTTTACGCTTGCGCGGCTCTGATGTCTTGGATTTTCTAAATCGCCTTACCACTAATCGTATTGATAATCTATCATCCAGACAAGGCCGACAATCTGTGCTGCCTAACGAAAAAGGGCGCATTATTGATGTCCTTACAATTCTCTCAATGTCAGACGAAACAATCGTACTCACAAGCGCCGGCAGGCAAAACGAAGTTGCCGCTTGGTTGAAAAAGTACATAGTCATGGACGATGTAAAGATAACTGATTCAACATCCATGCATCAATTTATTGAAATTCTCGGTCCAGCCGCTGTTGCTGCAATTCCGCAATTGTTTGGAATTGAAGTATTTGATTTGCCAACTTCGCATTGGCAAACTATTCGCATTGCTGGTGAAGATGTCATCGTGTTTCGCGCTCCAGCCCCAGCCGAAACATCATATGTTTTTATGTCCTTAAAAGAACTGCAACTTGAGAAAATGTTTTTCGATGCAGGACTCTCGAAGGTGTGTGACCATGAATTTAACACGCTTCGAATAGAAGCGGGAATCCCCGTTATTGACAAAGAATTGTCAAGCAGCTATAATCCTTTGGAAGCCGGTTTGGTTCAAATAATTGACTTCAAAAAAGGATGTTATATTGGTCAAGAAGTCATTGCGCGCATTGATAGTTATAATAAAGTGCAAAAACGTTTGATTGGATTTATGTCTGAATCTGAAGTTTTGGAAGGCGATTCCATAGTATTTGACGGTGGTGTGGCTGGGCATATTACTAGCGCGACATTCTCGCCGGAATTTGGTCATATCGCTCTTGGCTACATACGAGGAGATGCCGCCACACACGGAGCCATTGTGCTGATAAATGGTGAAAATAAAGCGAAAATTTCCAATCTGCCATTTGCAGCAGCATGAAAAATACAAGGTTAATCATACTGCTGCTGATGCTTGCAATATTTGGAATTGGCTGCAAAGATGACTACACAGGCATTCGCGCAGATAATATTCGACCTGAAACACGACTGTTTGTTACGCATGTTAACACGCCGCAAAGCAGCCGCATCGAAGTACACTGGCAAGGCGACGACCCAGACGGCATAGTTGTTGGCTATGCTTTCTCATGGGATGCTCGCCATTGGTTCTATACAGTTAAAAATGACTCGATATTTTCACTGCAAATTTCATCTAATGACAGTTCTTATACATTTGCAATTGCTGCGGTAGACAATTCGCTAAAATCCTATCCTTCAGAAGGTGCTTTTCTGCAATTTAACGATGCGAATCATAATGGATACTACGATGATGGCGAGGAATTTATCGGCTTGACAGGCGCAACTGATTTAACCCCTGCCAGAACTCAGTTCCAGATACGAAATAGTCCGCCTGAAATTTATTTTGGAACCGACACAACTGCTTCTTCTGCTCGTCGAGTTCTCTTGCCCGACACGACCTTTGCCGTTGCCACTTTCCAATACAATCTGTTTGATATAGACGGTGAAACAAGCATCGAAGCCGTAGAATATGCTCTTAATGATACTTCCTCGCAAAGCAATTGGCATAAAATTGCGCCGACTACAACTTTTTTTACGCTAAAAGAGCGTGATGGTTTGCGAATTGGCGAGCAGAATAAACTTTTTATGCGAGCTTCGGACATTGGAGGTTTAACCAGCAAAGTTTTGATGTATCCGCCAGAAGGCAAGCAATGGTTTGTACGGCGTTCAACCGGCGAAATTTTATTGGTAAAAGATGAAAGCTCCGGCGAGGCGGCAACATTTTACCAATCAGTTCTCCAAACGATTGCCGGCGGTCAGTTTGCAGGAAAATTTGATGTTTTTGATATTGGATCAGATAAAAAAGCTGGACGCTCTAAACAGCTTCCGCCTTTCCTCAATCCGATGTTGACTGAATCTTTCAAACTATACAAAACGATTATTTGGTTTGCGGATGTGCGTCCTACTCTTGCAGTTGCGCAAGAAACAATGTCCGATTATCTTTCGGCGGGCGGCAAAGTTTTATTTTGCACCGAATTGCCAGAAATTATGGATATTGACTCTCAGACGGTGCTTGTCGACTTTGCGCCTCTAGATTCGGTAAGCCGAACCGAAGTTGTGAGTGATCCTCTCGCTTTGAAGAATGGCTCTGTAATAGCGGCTGAAACAGGAACAAATTATCCGAATCTTATCAAGAATAAAGGTTCTGTTACCGTTCATGAACTTTATCCTAAAATAACTGCGCGACCGCTTTATCGTCTGGGCGAAAACGCAAAATGGAAAGGCAGGCCGCTTGTCGGCGTAATTTCTGGCGAAGGAAATTTTATATTTCTTAATCTGCCATTGCATTATTTAAATGGCAATTCCTCTGCCGAAGATTTTCTTCAATATGTTCTGAAAAAGCAGTTTGGATTGTAGTGGCGACACTATAAACCGCTACGGCTGGAGAAACAAATAAAATTAGTAAAACAGAAAATGCAGCTTTTTATTATGGAAATGCTTGCATGAATAAAAAAATAAGAAAAATAAAATGGTAAATTAAGTCAGTACATAATTTAAATATATAATGATGTCGCAAACCGAAAACAGCGGAATAATATTAAATAAAATCAACAGAATAATCGCGCCAGCTATCACCAAATTTACAAGGTAGTGAAATGGCTTCTTTTAATTTATAAAGATACTCATCGCGCGGAACTTCAATTGCACCTAAGCTTCTTGTATGCGCATTAAGATACTGTGAGTCAAGTAGTGCGAATTTGTTCTCTTTGAGATGTTGAGTTAATATTGCAAACGCCGCTTTTGATGCGTCGCTCATGCGCGAAAACATGGATTCGCCAAAAAAGGCACCTCCTATTGACACGCCATATAAGCCGCCTGCCAGCTCGCCATTATACCACGTCTCTACGGAATGAGCATAACCTTGACGATGAAATTCCGTGAATACGTCAATAAAATTTGAAGAAATCCAACTACTTGGACGCGCTCTGCACTGCTGCATAACTTCTGCAAAAGCAGTATCAATACTAAAAGTAAAATATTGTTTGCGTAATGTTTGACGAAGTGATTTTGATATTTTTATACTGTCTAGAGAAAATATTGCACGTGGATCTGGCGAATACCATTGAATAAAATCAAGATCTGACGACCACATTGGGAAATAACTATTACTATAAGCAAGCATTAGAGATTGCGGCGAGAACGGTGTAAGGTAAAGATATTTAAGGAGCTTCATAAATGCTGTATTTCATTTTGTCGAGAATATTACTTATCGTCGCTTCAATTCATCAGCCAAATAAAGAGCCGTATATCCAACTTTATTTTTAACTATATTTTCAGGAGTTCCTTCGGCAATAATTTCACCGCCGCCTGATCCGCCTTCGGGTCCGAGATCAATTATCCAATCTGCATATTTTACAACATCGAGATTATGCTCTACAACGACAACGGTATTACCTTTGTCAACCAACGAGCCAAGAAGACGAAGCAAAACTCTCACATCTTCAAAATGAAGTCCTGTTGTCGGTTCGTCCAATAAATATAAAGTTTTGCCGGTTTGCACCTTGGACAATTCGGCTGCCAATTTTACTCTTTGCGCCTCGCCGCCGGAAAGAGTGGGCGCTTGCTGTCCCAGTTTGATATAGCCAAGCCCAACATCGAGCAATGTTTGGAGTTTAGAGCGAATCTTGGGAATTTCGCCAAAAAAATCAACAGCCTCCTCGATGCTCATTTCTAAAACGTTGGCAATAGATTTCCCTTTATAATGCACTTGCAGCGTTTCGTGATTATATCGCTTGCCCCCGCATGTTTCGCATACGATATAGACATCTGGCAAGTAATTCATTTCTATGCGCTTTATTCCACCGCCCTCGCATTCTTCACAGCGACCGCCTTTTACATTGAACGAAAAACGCCCTTGTTTGTATCCGCGAACTTTTGCTTCGGTCATTTGCGAGAAAAAATCACGGATTTGCGTAAAAACACCGGTGTACGTTACCGGATTGCTGCGAGGAGTGCGACCTATTGGTGCTTGATCAATTTCAATTACCTTGTCAATATGCTCCAGACCGGAAATCGAATCGTAGGGAAGAGGAGCAGCTAAAGAATTGGTGAAGCGACGCGATAAAATTGGAAACAAAGTGTCGTTGATGAGCGATGATTTGCCGCTGCCGCTCATGCCGGTTATACAAATAAATGCTCCGAGAGGAAGCGATAGCGTTACATTTTTTAGATTATGTCCGCGCGCTCCGTATAATACGATATGCCTGCCATTTCCTTTCCTACGTTCAGCTGGTGCGTCTATTCGCTCTTCGCCGGTTAAATAACGAGCAGTTATAGAATTTTTGATATTTTTCTTTGATTGCAATTTCTTTGGCTCGCCTGCAAAACATATTTCGCCGCCATGAATGCCTGCCCTTGGGCCAATGTCGACCAAAAAATCGGCTGATTCAATCATGTCGCGATCATGCTCAACGACTATAACGGAATTTCCAATATCGCGCAGGTTTTTTAATGATTCTATAAGCTTGTGATTGTCATGTTGATGCAGACCAATACTAGGCTCGTCGAGAATATAGGTGATGCCAACGAGCTGTGAGCCGATTTGCGATGCCAATCGAATGCGCTGCGACTCGCCGCCGCTTAATGTGCGCGCACTACGATTCAATGACATATAATGCAAACCGACATTAATCAAAAAGGAAAGTCGCGAATGAATTTCTCGCAGGATAAGTTTGGCTAGAATATTTTCACGCTCAGATAAATAATTATGCAAATCAGCAAAATATACTGTAGCCGCAGAAATATCTAATGAAGTTGCTTCACTGATATTTTTATCATGAATTAGAACAGATAAATTTTCTTTTTTCAAACGTCCGCCCTGACATTCCGAGCAGATTTGATGCGACATATATTGCTCATAATTTTCACGAATTTCCGAAGAATTAGTTTCTTGGTAATGCCTCCAAAACAAAGGTAAAACACCCGGAAACGATAGTTTCATTGTGAGAATTTCACCGCTCATTGTGCTGTAGTTAATATCAATTTTATGATTTTTTGTGCCCCAAAGCAATGTTTCGATTATTTCGGGAGATAAGGAAGAAATAGGCGCTTCAAGGTTGATTTTTGCTTGTTTGGCAAATTGTGCGGCTTGGTCCCAAATCCACATTTTACGTTTTTTCCCAAGAATGACTATACCGCCCTCTTCGATTGAAACTTCTTTTTGGGGTATAACCTTGGCAATGTCGAATCCATTTGTATATCCAAGCCCTTCACATGCTTTGCAAGCACCAAAAGGGGAGTTGAATGAAAAATTATTTGGCGATAACTGTTCGTAGGATTTTCCGCAATTCGCGCATGAATTTAGAGTAGAAAACAATCGTTCATGCCAAACTCCATTATCTTCCCAAAGAATTAGCAAAGATTGCTCGCCCAAATTTAATGCTGTTTCAAGCGATTCGGAAAGGCGTTGTTCTTGTTCGTGTTCAACTTTTAGCCGATCTATTACAAGCTCTATTGTATGAACTTTGTAACGAGAAATCTGCAAATCTGTTTCTAATACTTGTATTGCTCCATCAATGCGAACACGGGAATAACCTTGGCGGCGAAATTTCTCGAATAATTCTTTGTAATGACCTTTGCGTCCTTTTACAACTGGAGCTAAAATCTGAATGCGACGACTATTATATTCTGAAAGGAGTATTTCTATGATTTGTTCGAATGATTGGGCCTGCACCGGTATATGACAGTCCACACAATATTGGATTCCAATTTTTGCATAAAGAAGTCGAATATAATCATATACTTCTGTAACTGTTCCAACTGTTGATCGCGGATTTTTCCCCACAGATTTCTGCTCAATTGAAATTGCCGGCGACAGACCTTCAATACGGTCAACATCGGGCTTTTTCATCATGCCCAAAAATTGACGCGCATAGGGGCTAAGACATTCTACATAGCGTCTCTGGCCTTCGGCGTAGAGCGTGTCGAATGCCAGAGAGGATTTGCCGCTGCCGGAAAGACCGGTAATGACGACTAATAGTTCGCGTGGAATTGCTAGCGAAATATTCTTGAGGTTGTGTTCCCGTGCTCCTTCCACGGTGATTTCGGTGAGTTCCTGAGGCTCATTATCTAATGAAGACATTGTGCGATCTCATGTTTTGAATAGAGATTTATCGTGCTTTAATTCGATTCTTATTTGCATGAATAATCAGCATTACATCTAACTTTATTGCTTAAAATTTACCGAGCATTTTGTAAATAAAATAATTATTATCGCAATAGTTTTAGAATATCGTTGAAAGATATTACGACAATCAATAGCAGCAAAAGACCAACGCCAATATTTTGCACAATCATTTTTACTTTTAAAGACAGTTCGCGGCGAATAGCTGCTTCAATGGCAATAATTACCAAATGACCGCCATCTAAAGCAGGCAGCGGTAAAATATTCATAAGGCCAATTGAAACAGAAATAATTGCAACAAAAGAAAAGAATGCTTCAACACCGTATTTTGCTTGTTGACCAGCCATTTTTATCATGCCGACAGGCCCAGTAATAGTAGATGCAGCCGCAACTTTTCCGGTAAATATATTTTTTACTACGCCACCTGTAAGAGCAACATAATTATAAGTTTGTGCAAATCCTTGGCCTAATGCTCCAAATAAAGAATATTGTTCTGAAAGAATTTTTCCTGTAAATCTTTCTTCTAAAGCAACGCCTATTTTCCCGTTTTCGTCAGGAGTTGCCGTTATCTCTTTAACATCGTTATTTCTTTTGATTTTTATTGTTATTTGCGAATTTTTATGCGCGCCAATAATAGATACGCATTGTTCGCTTGAAAATATTGGAATATTATTTATAGAAAGCAGAGTGTCGGAAGGCAAAATACCGGCTTTGGCGGCCGGAGCTGACTGTGTTGCGGGAGTTAAAATAATTGTTGTTCCAGAAAAATATAAGCCAAATTTATTTTCTTTACTAAGCGCATCAATTAATTTTTTACCATTTATGTGCAGCGTTGTTTTTTGTCCGTTGCGAAGGATCACCACAGTGCGGTCATCGCCAATATTTTCAAGCATTAGCTGTTCTTGAGCATCGTTAATGCTTGCGCATGACTTGCCATTTATCGAAAGAATCGCATCGCCTGCGCGAAACCCGCTTTCTTGCGCTAATGATTGCTCGGCAACATAGCCAATAGGCGTTAACATGCGAAGAGTTTTGCCATTGCTAAAAGCTAGCCATGAAAAAATAACTATGGCAAGCAGAAAATTCATGATAACACCAGCAGAAAGGACAAAAGCTTTCTGCGCGGCATTTTTGCTCCTAAATTCCCATGGTTTTGGCTCTGACTTCATTTGCTCGGCATCCATGGATTCGTCCACCATGCCGGAAATTTTTACGTAGCCTCCCAGAGGCAAAATACATAAGCGATAATCGGTAAAACCATCGCTTTCCCATGTTCCAGGCAATTTTCCAAAGGAAAATTTTGTTTTTTTATTCCAGCCGAAAAGACGAGGACCCATGCCAAGCGCAAAAATATCGGCGCGCATGCCGCATAGTCGCGCAGCGAAAAAATGACCTAATTCGTGTATGGTAACAATGATGGCAATCACCTTGATGAATTGCCAAACCCAGCCGATTACTTCCATAAAAGTTCTAGTTTGTTATTGTCGTAAGATGAAATGACCTATAATAAATTAGTGGGGCAAATATTGTTTAAAATATATTTATCCCAATTGTATTTTACCGTTGTTTGATCGGTTGCCAATGATAAGTTCTCTTGTAATCGTGTCAGCATCAATTATGTTGCTGATTGTTGGCGACGCTATCGAATCATGCTGCTCTAAAGATTTTTCTATAAGTTTCGGAATGTCAGAAAAAACAATCTTTCCATTAAAAAAAAGAGATACAGCTATTTCATTTGCAGCATTAAGCGCTGCCGAATATGTGCCGCCATTATTGAGACAAAAGTACGCATGGTCGAGACATGGAAATTTTTCACGATCAGGAGCAAAAAAATGTAAATTATTATATTCTAAAAAATTCAATCGTGAGAAATTCGTTTTCACATGGCGCGGATAAGCTAATGCGTAAGCAATCGGCACTCGCATATCGGGCATTCCCAACTGCGCTTTAATCGAGCCGTCTTGGAATTGAACCAATGAATGAATGATGCTTTGCGGATGAATAACAACGTCAATCTGTTCCGGCAACACATTAAAAAGCCAATATGCCTCAATGACTTCAAATCCCTTGTTCATAAGAGTTGCTGAGTCAATCGTAATTTTCGCTCCCATATTCCAAGTTGGATGTCTCAATGCATCTTCAAGTCGTATAGTATTAAAAGTATTGGCGGCTCGTTCTCGAAATGGACCGCCTGATGCAGTCAGAATTATCTTCTCAATTTCTTGTTGATTTTCACCTTGCAAACATTGCAGAATTGCTGAATGCTCGCTGTCGACCGGTAAAATATCAATCTGCTTTTTTTCTGCCTCGCGCATGATAATGCATCCTGCGCTGACAAGAGATTCTTTATTGGCAAGAGCTATTCGCCGCGTCTTACCTGCTTGGATAGCGGCTAATGTTGGCAAAACGCCGGAAAAACCGACTAATGCTGACATTAGAACTGTGTTATGACTGTCTGACGCGGCTTCGCAAATTCCATCGCTGCCGCAAAGGATAATCCCTTTGAAAGATGTTGTTGCGCAAAATTTATGATAAGACGATTCGTCGGCAATAGCAACTCCTCGAGGGCTGAATTGCTTCGCTTGCCGTTCAAGAATGTCAATGCGCGTATTGGTTGTAAGGAAATTGACTCGCCATTCGTCCGGGAGCAATGCCAATGTCTGCAGGGTTTGCGCGCCTATAGATCCGGTTGAGCCAAGTATAGTAAGAGTTTCTACGTTCATAAGTTGTAGATCACATCACAAGTATTCTTGCGTGATATCCTTTTGATATTGCAGTGATATAAATCGGAATTCATTGGGGCGAAGCGCAGAATTTTGCTTCACTTTTATGCGAATAAAATGCCGAAGCATCAACCGTGTAATATGCGAGAAACTTCCTTCGTAGAGATACTCAGCCAATGACGGAGAAACCATAAGTATGATAGAAAAATCATAGTTGCGCGCCTTGAAATTGCGAAGCCACCTATCGAGAGTGCCAATGACAAGCGATTGCGAGGGCACGCGGCCAACGCCGCCGCATGTTGGGCATAAATCACTGATGCGCTCTGCAATATTTTGTCGTATACGCTGACGTGTCATTTGCATAAGTCCAAGCTGCGTAATAGGATAAATGATTGTTTTTGCGCGGTCGCGGCTTAGCTCTCGCCGCATTTCTTCGTATATGCGTTTACGATTGTTTTCATCTGCCATATCTATGAAGTCAATAATAATTATGCCGCCAATGTCGCGTAGGCGCAATTGCCGCGCAACAGCTTTAACTGCTTCCATATTAGCAATTACTGCATTCTTTTCTTGCTCGCGCTCGGTGAGAGCGCGCCCAGAATTAACGTCTATAACGCAGAGAGCTTCAGTTTGGTCTATAACAATAGAACCGCCGCCAGGCAACATTACTTTTCGCGCAAAAATATCGGAAATGGCGCGGTCGAGACGAAAATGGTGAAATATTGAACGTCGTCCTGCATAAAATTCTACTTTCTCTGCAAGTTCTGGCGACATCCAATGCAGATATTCGGTAATCTCTTTGTATAATTTTTTGGAGTCGACAGCGACCCGCGCGACCTCATGCGTAAATAAATCGCGGATAACACTGCCTGCTAAATTTTTATCTTTGTAGAGAAGCGAAGGAGGGCGCGACTTTACAACATTCTGCTCAATTTCTTTCCATTGTTCTAAGAGAAAATCCCAATCGCGCCGCAATTCCACATCGGTCTTTGCTTCAGCAGCAGTGCGAATTATGCAACCAAGCCCCTCGGGAAGAATTGACTTCGCCAATGTCCTCAATCGGCGCCGCTCTTTTGACGACTGTATTTTACGTGAAACGCCGATTGCCGATTCGAAAGGCAGAAGCACGACATAGCGTCCCGGTAGAGCCACTTTGGTGGTAACGCGCACTCCTTTTGTAGAATATGCTTCGCGAACGACTTGTACTATTACAGTTTGTTTTGGCTGTAGATTTATAGAAATTGTACCGGAACGTTTCGTGCGAAAAGTAGGCATTTGCTTTTTTTTGACGACGGATTTTTTCTTTTTCCGCAAAGCAACTGCAACATTTTCATCTTTTTCGATTATTGCACTATCTTCGTCTTCATCTTCGTCTTCATCGTCCTCCTCGGTTATGAATGAATCTTCGAGTGAGGAGTCAATATCCGAGAAATGCAAAAAAGCGTCTTGCGGCAAACCAATATTGATAAATGCCGCATTCATGCCTTGCATAATGCGCTGCACAGTTCCGAAATAAACATTTCCTACTAGCCGCTCCATTTCGGGAGCTTCTGTAAAAAGCTCGGCTAATTCGCCATTCTCGGTAATTGCTATTTGCACCTCGTTGAGCGCAGCATTAATAATAATTTCTTTATTCATGCACTCATTATTGAAAACACTTTTTGGCGAGAGAAAGAAAAATCAAGCATAGTTTGTCAAAAATACGGATTTTTCTTTGTGAGAAAACGTGTGTAAGTGTGTTCTTTATATAGGAACGATTTTAAAAACTATATAAAATAAAAAAGGTCAAGTTGACCGTGGCGCACTGTGAGCAAACTGACCGTTGCTTCCTTCCGGACCTGGCGGGATTGGGCTTGTCGCAGTCGCACGGGACTTGACCGACGGCAAAAATACGAACTTTGTATTAACCGGCCAAACAGCCAAATTTGCATAGTGAAGTGAAAACGGTTATTTTTGCGGTCTAAATTATTCATTATGCGCCCGTAGCTCATCTGGATAGAGCATCAGCCTTCTAAGCTGAGGGTAGCTGGTTCGAGTCCAGCCGGGCGTGCTGTCATACAACGGAAAATATCCTAAAAAGGTAATTTCCGTTTTTTTATTGAAATGCTGAATGGCAGTCATGCTTCCTTTAGAATGATTCAGCATTGAGTTCTTCTGCATTTCTTCAATCTAACCCGAAATCTCGCGCAATCCGTATTTGCCAAATGAACTGACTATTTCTTGTTCGATTGGATGTCGCTCTTGCTCCGCCAGTTGTTTTTCTACCGATTTTTGCTCTGGTTTTACAGCGGTTTCTTCAAAGTTCTGAGAGAATTCTGCAGTTTTATTATCAGAAAATGTCGAGCTGCCTAATATTGAGACAGTAACAGTAATTGACGCATGAAAATATTTAGCCAATGCCTCAGCCAAAGAAGTTTTAAGCGCAGTAAATTGATCGGCTAAAAAAGCTTTTTTTACGTAAATGATAATCTCGCGGTCAAAGAACTTTAACTCAGCTTGCGATATGAGCATTGCCAAAGTTTTGTTGCGGTAATGTTTTAAGAAATCAGGCCATTTTTGCTTCAATTTTTCTTGGACATTTTCAAAATTGCTGTCTGTCGAAACTGACAGATGTTGAGAGGTCGGCTTTGCAAAAGATTGAGATGAATATTCGGCAGTCTGCTCCTTAGCAATAATAGTTGCCTGATGCGAGCTTGATGATGATAAATTCGATGTTGACGATGGCGACGGGAGACAGCCTGAACTTAATAAAGTTTTTACTTCCTGAAATTCTTTAATGAGTTCTGCCAAATCGGCAGATTTTTCCATTGCGGCCATTTGCGTCAAAGCAAGCTCGAATCGTATGCGTGGCTGAGGGCTGTATTTTAACGACTGTTCGGTAGCTGCCGCCAGATTCATCAAGCGCAAAATATCAGGCGTTGTAAAATATACAGATTCAATTTCGTAACGCTCTAAAAATGCAGAAGATGTTTCTATTAGCGATGTGTTTCCAGTTGCAAGCGTAGAGAGAATATTGCGAAAATGTTCGAGCAAGCCACGCAAACACTCCGCTATGTCGTAACCTTTCTCAACAACTTGTCGAGCAATATTGAACATTTTGGCTGTGTTATGTTCGCGAATAGCTTGAGTAATTGTAAAAAAGAAATCTTGGTCAATGAGATTAAGCGTATGAACAACATTGTCGTAGCATATATTTTTGCCGCTGAATGCAATGATTTGGTCGAATATACTTTGCGAGTCGCGCATTGAGCCGTCAGATTTTTTAGCTATGGCAATGAGTGCGTCATCATCAATTGTTACTCCTTCTCCTTCTGCAATCACTTTTAAACGTCCGATGATCGTTTCGATCTCCATGCGACGAAAATCAAAGCGCTGACATCTGCTTAGAATTGTTGCCGGAACTTTGTGAATTTCAGTCGTTGCAAAAATAAATACCAAATGGGGAGGCGGCTCTTCAAGCGTTTTCAACAAAGCATTGAAAGCCGATGTTGAGAGCATGTGAACTTCATCTATGATGTAGAGCTTATATTTTCCGTGAATAGGAGGATAGCGCGAGTTTTCGCGAAGTTTTCGCACATCGTCGACGCTGTTGTTTGAAGCGCCGTCAATTTCTACAACATCAAGCGAACGCCCCTCGATAATGTCGCGACAGGATGAGCATTCATTGCATGGCTCTGCCTGCTCATTAGGATTTAAGCAGTTCAATGCTTTTGCCATTATGCGCGCAGAAGTGGTCTTACCGACTCCGCGCGGTCCCGTAAAAAGATATGCATGATGAACGCGCCCGGAAAGCAAGGCGTTGCGCAGAGTAATTGCAATATGATCTTGACCGGCAACTTCGCTGAAACGCATCGGTCGCCATTTTCGTGCTGTAACGACAAAAGATTCTTCGGATTGTAGCATTTTTATTTACATTAATTGCATGGGCTTATAGTAAATGGACAAAGATTCTGTCATTGGTTCGACGAGTCAATTTCTTCTGATACAGTTAGGATTTTTTTGTATTTGGGCGAAATAGCAATATGGGCTGCAGCAATAGCTGTTGAGTCGGACTCCAATGAAAAAGCAGCGTATTCTTTTTGGGTGGAAAGACGTTTGCTTATTTCTGTTTCAAGCATGCGTCGAATTGACGGTTCATAGCGCGTTATCAATTTAGAACGTTCTTTTCGCAAGTTTTTTTCTAAAGCATCGAATTTGGCAACAATAGAGCGCGACGAATTTTCGAGTACTGCCGATTGTCGCGCAAGGTCTAATTTGTCAAGCGTGGCTGTCTGCAAACCTCCGTGGTTATCCAACCATTTGCCAAATTCTTTAACTATTGTGCTGCGCGGCACTTGCGAAAATTCTGTAAAGGCAGCCGAATAATCGTTTGCAAAACGGAAAATTGAGTTGTTTTCAGCTAGCTTGCTCAAAAAAGCAGGTATGGCAGATTGTGAGATTGTAGAATCTGGATCTATGCCATGCAATTCTTTTACTTTGCGGCCATCCTTTGTATAGAACGTGCGTATGCTGTCTGCTTCAGGATTCAATCCGGCGCGGCGCTTCGAGAAATCAACTCTCTGAATGCATCGGCCTGAAGGAGTGTAGTATTTGGCTGTTGTAATTTTAACGCTTGAATTATATGCTAATGGAAAAACGTTTTGCACCAATCCTTTGCCGAAGGAGCGTTCGCCGATTACAATCCCTCGATCAAGATCTTGTATTGCACCTGCCACAACCTCCGAAGCGCTTGCGCTGTTACGGTTTATTAAAATTGCCAATGGCAAATCAGGCTCGCTTGGAGATATTCTCGAAACATAAACTTTTTGCAAAGAACTGTCGCGACCTTTCGTTGCAACAATGCGGCTGCCTGTCGGCACAAATATTTCGCAAACTTCAACGGCAGATTCCAATAAGCCGCCAGGATTATTGCGCAAATCTAAAATAAGTCCGTTCAATTGTCTGCCTACTTTCAAATTGCCGAGCGCTGACCGTATTTCCTCGGCGGCGCGCCTTGAAAAGCGATCAATTTTAATATAGCCGACTTCGTCGGATATAATGCCGGAATAGCTTATATTCGACAAACGAATTACTTGTCTTGTAAGAGTTAGTGTTAGAGTGTCCTTTGTTCCTCGCAACAATTGAAGCACCGCTTTAGAGCCGGCTTCGCCGCGGGTGTATTTCCGCATTTCATCGGAAGGCGAATAAAGGACGTAAGAACTGTCAATGCGTAAAATATGATCGCCGATTCGAACTCCGTTTTCTTGGGCAGAATATCCGTCGTAAAGTCCGGTAATTGTTACCATGCTGTCGCGTATTCCAACTGTAATACCAAAGCCAATGTATGAACCTGTTACCAATGCATCTATATCGTCGGACTCGCCGTCGCCCATAAATACAGTGTAAGGATCAAGATTGGTCAGCATTTTGGGAATGCCGGTTTTTACAAATTCTTCGGGATCAATTTCATCAACGTACTTTTCTGAAATCTCTCGAAAGAGCGAGCCAAAAATTTCAAGCGATTTATTAATTTTGAAATAGAGCGTATCGTGAGAGCCGGCATAAAATCCAGCGGCAAACAAGCTTATAATGGCAATCGGCACGATGGCTAGCCAGCGTTTCATAATTATTGAAATGGAAAGTTTAATTGAGCGGGATTGAACTGTCGTGATAAATTTCCTTTATTTTTGCGATAATATGAAGCGCAAAAGAGCATAAAGCAACACAACATATTCAATAACGTACTACACAGTTATTTTATTACAAAGAATTTAGATAACGTCATATTTTTACTTTTAAGAATTCTAAGGCATTTCCATGGAAAGCACGAAACGACTGATTTTTGACCGCTTTATTCTCCTATTTACAATTCTCACGGTTATGTCGCTAATCGGTTGTATCACACTCGACAATGAACATGAAGGGGAGCCAGCAGCTGTAGAAGATGCGCCGCCACCACCAGGATATACACCTAATTTTTTACGTGTTGTGCGCCCGGCAACAGAAGCGGCTGGCAAGCCCAAAATAATAGTGCAAGGCGTTGATGTCAGCAAACCGGATAAAATTAAATTTCTATTGCAAATTGGCGACACAACATCTGCGTATTTGACAGGCGCAAAAGCAAATTCCTTTTGGTGTCTGACTCGCGAAACATTTAATGATGTTGCTAAGAATGTAAAAGTAAATATCCGCGAAACTACAATTAGCGAAAATATTCCTCACGCCATAGCATTGGTTATGGATCATAGCGGCTCCATGGGTGAAGATCGAGCTTTGGCTATACAAAACGCCGCAGATAGAATTATAGGACTCAAAAAATCTGAAGATGGAATTGCACTTATAAAATATGATGAAAAAATAATTGCAGAAGCAAATCTCTCAACTAATCCATCTGAACTGCGGGCAAAACTTCAAAAGAATGGATTGACAGGATTTGGCGGCTTCACAGCAATCAATGATGGTATTGCAGCTGGCATTGAACAAGTTGCGCCCGCTAACGGATATAAGAGAAAAGCAGTTGTGGTGTTTACAGACGGAATGGACAACAGCTCGAAAAAAAATCGTGATTCTTTGGTGGCAGTCGCCAAACGCTTAAATATTGCGATTTGCGCTGTAGATTTCGGTTATGGAGTTAAAGATAATTATTTGAAAAAAATAGCAGATGAAACAGGAGGAGCATACAATAGAATCTATTCTACCGGAGATTTCGACGCTATGTTTGAAGATATGTATCAGCGTTTGCGAAATTACTATACAATCGAGTATTCGCCTACGGAGTATGGCAAACATACTTTCACGTTTAAACTTTGTCTGCCAAGCGGCGAGGATTCTGTGAATGTTGAGTTTGACAATACGCCCGACATAGGTTCAATTGCTTTGCTTAATGTATACTTTGACTCTGATAAAGCAACTGTCAAGCCGGAGTCAAAGCCCGCGCTAGATAATATTTCCACACTCATGAAAATATTGCCTGCAATGACTATAGAAGTTCGCGGTCATACTGATTCTACAAATAGAACGAAAGACCAAGATTACAATTTGAAGCTTTCTCAAAGACGCGCCGATGCAGTGAAAGATTATTTAGTTAAGGCAGGATTTTCTGGTGACCGCATTAAAGCGATAGGATATGGCGATTCTTTGCCCGTTGACAACAACAGCTCGGAAGAAGGGCGCGCTCGCAACCGTCGCACCGAGTTTATTATCACAAAGAAATGACAAGCTCTAAAAAATTATACAATTATTGCTTCTGCAATGATAAAAACGAATATTGGTGCTGGACAGCTGAAGCACTAGCTCTGTCTTAATGCAGAAAATGCAATAGAAAACGCTAGCATAATGTTCTTTTTATCGTTCAATTTACCAAGCAAGGCCATAAAACAACACATCCTAAATTTCGTTTCACTTAGTTCACATATTCTTGTAAATTATTAAGTTACACATTTGTTATGGCTGCTCAAACCTGCGCGTTGATGATAACTACTTACAATCGCAGCGATGCCTTGCAACGAGTATTGGAAAGCACTCATCAACAATCTGTTCAACCAAATGTAATACTTATTGCCGACGACGGCTCTGATGGAGAAACGCGCGCTCTCATCAATTCTTTCAAAGATTTATTTGCGCCAATTCCTCTTATTCATCTGTGGCAGCCAGATAAAGGGTTTCGTGTGGCGCGAATACGCAACGAAGCTTTGCGTGCGGCGCAGAAAGTTGATTACATTATTCAAATTGATGGCGATATGGTGCTTCATTCACAATTTATTGGCGATCATCTTGCTGTTGCGCAAAAAGGATATTTTGTTCGCGGCAATAAATATATGCTCTCAGAAAGTGAAACTCAGGATGTTTTATTGAATGGCAACAATATCATTGCTTCATTTAATATTCCTTTTAGCAAAACGCCAAAGGCAGTGCAAATACCCATTTTGCGAAATATAGTTAATGTACTGAATATTGATATTAAAGGTGTTTTTGGGAGTAATTTAGGATATTGGCTGCACGATGCAATATCAATAAACTGCTACGATAATTCATTCGAGGGATGGGGAAGCGAAGATGATGATTTTGCCGACCGTCTGCGAATGTTAGGCGTAAAAAGCAAGAGCATTAAGTTTGGCGCTATCGCATATCATTTGCATCATCAAAACACTGATAGACAATCCGTCGAGATAAACCATAAAAAGCGTTCCCAAAATATCCGACAAAAAGTAATTCGCACAAATAACGGAATCGAGCAATTACAATATAATGATACGCTTTAATGTTGAACCCGCCTATAGTTAAAGCGGAGATTGCAAACTGAATGTCGTAAGAATATTTTCACGTCTATATCGTTTCATGAAAGATTGTCAAGAGTTCGCATGCGTTGGATCTCATCCCGAAGCTCGGCAGCCCGTTCGAAGTCGAGATTGACAGCGGCGCTTTTCATTTCAGCAAATAATTGTTCTATCAGCTCTTTGCGTTGATCTTCTGTCATATATTTAAGTGTTGGCTCTGCTGCTTTTCGCATTTTTGCCGTTTTCTCAATTTCAAGACGCTTGCCGCGCTGCTCTTGAATATCGGCTACAGAAGTAGAGCGTAGTATTTCCTCGATTGATTTATAAACAGTAGTTGGATTGATTCCGTTCTTCTCATTATATGCTATTTGCAATGCGCGACGGCGACATGTTTCCGAGATAAGCGTCTGCATCGAGTGCGTAATTTTATCTGCATACAAAATTACTAACCCGTTGGCATTTCGAGCAGTTCTGCCAGCCACTTGCATAAGTGATTTTTCACTGCGAAGAAATCCTTCTTTATCTGCGTCAAGAATTGCAACAAGCGACACTTCCGGCATATCTAGCCCTTCGCGCAATAAATTAACTCCCACAAGAACATCATAATTTCCAAGACGCAAATTTCTTAGTATCTCAACGCGTGCAAGCGCATCTATTTCAGAATGAATATACGCAACGCGGACAGACAGTTTTGTAAGATATTCTGCCAAATCTTCTGACATACGCTTAGTTAGCGTTGTAACAAGCGTCCGCTCGCCTTTTGCGGCTCGTATTCTAATTTCATTTAACAGATCGTCAATCTGATTTTTAACAGAGCGAACTTCCACTGTCGGGTCAAGCAATCCGGTGGGACGTATCACTTGTTCCACAACAACGCCGTTGCAATTCTGTAATTCATAATCTCCGGGCGTGGCGCTAACAAAAATCACTTGATTTAACAGCGATTCCAATTCTTGGAATTTCATTGGACGATTGTCAAGTGCGGACGGAAGGCGGAAGCCATGATCCACAAGCGTTTGCTTTCTCATTCTGTCCCCATTATACATAGCTCGCAACTGCGGCAATGTAACATGGCTTTCATCGAGTATCAAAAGATAATCCTTTGGGAAATAATCGAAAAGGCAAGCCGGACGCTCTCCTGGTAATCTGCCTGAAATATGCATGGAATAATTCTCAACGCCTGAGCAGTATCCTACTTCTTTCATCATTTCAAGATCAAATAGAGTGCGCTGCTCTAATCGCTGCGCTTCGAGAAACTTTTCTTCGCTACGCAACGTTTTCAATCGTTCGCGTAATTCATCTCGAATGTCGTTCATGGCACGAGCCAGTTCCGGCTCGGTGGTTACAAATTGTCGCGCCGGATAAAGAGTTGCAGTTTCGATAGTTTCCAAAACCTTGCCTTCAAAACGGCTTATCCAGCTTAGACGTTCTATTTCATCGCCGAACATTTCTATTCTAATGCCTTGATTATCTTCGTATGCTGGCATAACATCAATAACATCGCCGCGAACGCGAAATGTGCCGCGCTGCCAATCAATATCATTGCGCGAATAGTACATTTCGGTCAGCTTCCTCAACAAATCTTTTCTTGAAATTTTCTTGCCAACGCGTATAGGCATCATCAGTGCTGCAAATGAATCTCGTGTGCCTATGCCATAGATGCAGCTGACAGACGCAACGACGATAACATCTCGGCGTTCTTCCACAAGTGCGCTTGTAGCTCGCAGGCGCAGCCGATCTATCTCATCATTGATGGCGAAGTCCTTTTCAATGTATGTATCGGTTGTTGGCACATAAGCTTCCGGCTGATAATAATCGTAGTAGCTGATAAAGAACTCTACGGCATTATGAGGAAAAAACTGACGAAACTCGCCGTATAGTTGTGCTGCAAGCGTTTTGTTTGGAGAAATAATCAAAGTGGGACGCTGAACATTCGCGATGACATTACTCATGGTAAATGTCTTGCCAGAGCCGGTTACGCCGAGCAAAGTTTGGAATCTGTCGCCACGATTTAACGCTTCGGTTAATTCGGCTATCGCTTGCGGCTGATCGCCCGAAGGAGTGTATGATGACTCAAGTTCGAATTTTTTCGGCATAATAGGAAGGGATATTTATTGCGTTTTAGACATAACATTACGATGAAAGCCGTCTAAAATGGCGTGTTTATAGCAAAGAATACAAAAATATGGGTATAAAATTGAAAAATAGTTGCATACCCCTTGCCAGATATTGTACTTTTGCACTTTTTTACATGTCAAAAGTTAAATAAACATATCATAATTCACTCTAAGAGTTACAATATGGGAAGAAGCGATTTGGCTTACGATGCGCGAACTGCCAAATTGCTTTGAACAACAATAATTTTAAAGTAAACTTATTCTCAATTATTTAAGGACAAGCAATGAAACTATCTGAATTTCGGTATTCTACCCCTAAGACTACGGTAGCGAAATTCCCGGCCGATCCTCGTGATTCCGCTAAATTAATGGTTGTAAACCGCCAAACCGGCGACCTCGAAGGAAAAATATTTGCCGACATTCTTCAGTATTTTCAAAAAGGGGACTGTCTTGTAATCAATGAAACCAAGGTGTTTCCTGCGCGTGTTTTCGGGAAAAAAGAAAAGACCAATGCAAAAATTGAAGTAATGCTTTTGAGAGAATTGAAACCGGTTGAGCGAATTTGGGATGTACTTGTGGAACCGGCCCGCAAGGTGCGGATTGGCAATAAAATATATTTTGATAACAACCGCTTTTATTGCGAAGTAATAGACAATACCACCAATCGCGGACGCACAGTGCGATTTAGCTACGACGGCGATTTGCATAAGATTATTGACCGCATAGGTCAAATGCCGTTGCCCGGCTATATCAAGCGAGATTCAACTGAATTAGACAAAGAAATGTATCAATGCGTCTTTGCCAATGCGAATAAACTGGCCTCGATTGCACCTCCGACAGCAGGCCTGCACTTTACCGAAGAAATTCTGGAAGAGCTAGAGAAAAAAGGAGTTCGGATAGCGCGTGTAACTCTTCACATTGGTCAGGGGATTTTTGAAAATATAGAAGTGGAAGATCTTACCAAGCATCGCATGTATTCCGAATATTTCGAGATTACAAAAGATTCTGCCGAAACTATTAATAAATCGCTAAAATCGAAGAAAAATGTTTTTGCAGTTGGCGCAAGTGTAGTACGAGCATTAGAGTCAAGTGTTTTGACTACCGGAGCGGTAAAGCCCAATCGCGGCTGGACAGATAAATTTATCTATCCGCCTTACGAATTCAAAATAGCTAACAGAATTATTACGAATTTCCATCAGCCGGCTACGCCGTCGCTATTATTGACAGCGGCATTCTCCAGTCGGGACTTGCTGTTCAAGGCATATAAAAAAGCGTCCAAAGAGGATTATCGCTTTTTTGCATACGGCGATGCAATGCTGATAATGTAGAAATAGGAAAATCGGAAGCGCAGAGCAATATATTCTTTCGAAAAACACAGGCCTAATGCTTATATGAGCGAATCAACTGATTTGATAGAAGTTGCTGTGGGGGTTCTAACACATGAAGAGAATGTGTTGCTCTGCCGTCGTGCCGCAAATGCGCGATATGCTTTGCAATGGGAATTTCCTGGAGGAAAAATAGAGCGCGGAGAAAGTCCAAGCGAAGCATTGTGCCGTGAAATACGAGAAGAATTAGGCGTAGAAGCAGCCATTGGCGAAATTCTTTGGCAAGAAAAGTCAGAATACCCAGACGGCGGATTCTTTGCTGTTTCCTTCTTCCACGTTCCGTCATGGAAAGGCGAAATCGTGAATTATGTTTTCGACAAATTGGAATGGACATCGCCTTTAGAATTAGTGATGCGATACGATATTCTGCAAGGAAACAGAGTATTCTGTGAAAAACTGCCGGAAATATTGAGTAGAATGCAAATTCGGCCAACATGATTTCAGGCGACCATATATGGATGGAATACGCCCTTGAACTTGCCTCTTTTGCCGGCAATGAAGGTGAAATTCCAATCGGATCGGTTATTGTCAAGGACAATCAAATTGTAGGACGCGGCTGGAATCGCACAGAGCTGCTTCAACAGCCATGCGCACATGCTGAAATGTTTGCCATTGCCGATGCTGCTTCAAACATTGGCAGCCGTAGATTGCTGGAATGTACGTTGTATTCAACTTTAGAGCCATGTGCAATGTGCGCCGGAGCCATTGTGTTGGCACGGATTCCGCGATTGGTTTATGCTGCCAGCGACGTAAAATCGGGAGCATGTCGTTCTCTATTTGAAATTGCCGACGATCCTCGGCTTAATCATCGCTGCAATATTCGATGCGGCGTCTTGGAAGAGAAAGCATCTGCAATGCTCAAGGATTTTTTTCATAGATTGCGAACCGTGTAAAAATTAGGTTAATTTTACTATCAATGACAGCGAATATCGAAATACAACGCAAAGCCATTGCCGATGCAGCAGCAGAAATACGCCGACATGCGATGTCAGATCCGAAAGTTGGCGTAATTCTTGGCACAGGTCTTGGCAAAATGGCTGATCATATTGAAATTACATATAGTTTGAACTATCAGGATATTCCTCATTTCCCTGTCTCTACGGTAGAATCTCACAAGGGCAGATTAATTTTCGGCACAATTGGCGGTAAAAAAGTAGTTGCAATGCAAGGCAGATTTCATCTTTATGAAGGATATTCTGCACAGCAGGTAACTTTTCCTATTCGAGTTATGAAAGCTCTCGGAGTAGAAACACTGCTTGTGTCGAATGCTTGCGGCGCATTAAATCCTGATTTTAAAACTTCGGATATTATGTTCATAACTGATCATATAAATATGTTGGGAGTTAATCCTTTGACAGGCCCAAATGATGATAATTTAGGACCGAGATTTCCAGATATGAGCCACACTTATTCGCGTCGTCTGCTCGCTTTGTCCGAAACTATTGCAAAGAAAGAGGCAATACCTTATCGCAAGGGTGTGTATATTGCTGTGACTGGGCCTAATCTGGAAACCGCCGCTGAATATCGTTATTTGCGTATAATAGGAGCAGATGTTGTTGGCATGAGCACAGTACCAGAAGTATTAGTCGCACGGCATGGCGGAATGGAAGTTTTTGGCATATCTATCATAACTGATGAAGGTTATCACGAAGAATTGCCAGAAGTTTCCTTAAAAGATGTGCTCGCTGCCGCCGCTGCCGCAGAGCCGCTTATGACACGAATGTTTATCCGTTTAATTGAGGAAATGTAGCAATTGTTGTATATTGCTTATTGTATTGCTTATTTCATCGTTTTGACTTTAATAATTTTCATTATATCCATTTATTTGGTGAATTTTCATGGCTGCGCATCCTATTCTCGTTGCAACTGATTTTTCCGAAACATCCCGCGAAGCAGTCGAGCAGGCAGTTGTTGTTGCTGCCGGACTTAACACGAAACTTGTGATTGCCTATGTGGCTGAAGACAATGTTTTTAATTCTTCTTATTTAGCTGATAAAATAGGGACTTCTTTTCTCTCCATGACTGCAGAGCAAGTGCGCGAAGCCGCTCATAATATCATAACAATAGAATTGAATACTCTTGTGCATAAAGTGAAGAAAAACGGAGTTCAATGCTCTTCAACAATATTAAATGGTCAGCCGGCCAAAGCTCTTTCTGAATATGCAACTGATAATGCTTGCATGATGATTGTTGTGGGTACGCATGGTCATAGCAATTTAGGGCATTTAATGTTCGGCAGCACTACCGACAGACTATTGAGAATTGCAGGCTGTCCGGTCTTGGTTGTGCGTAAGAACTTTGCTCCAGCAAAGAGTGCAGCAGATTCCAAACCGGCTTCTAAGTCTCGTGTTAAAAGAAAGTTGTAACTTGCTGATTTATAGGTATTGCCATGGCTATTGGTTGACGTGAACGTTTAGAATGCTGCCATTGCTTGTTAGCAAACATAATCTATTGTAATGCAATAAGAAAGCAAGAGCAGTAAAACTAATCTTTCAAAAAGATAATATGCAAAATTATTCAATGTTCAAAGCATAGAATTTGTGCAGACAAATTCAAATGAAATCAAGCGACTACATCAAAATTGAGAGACAAGATAGTTGAGAATCGAATAACAGTTGTTTAGAATGTTTATGAGACAAATTTGGAATAGAATCACAAGAATTGCCAAAGCATCTATCCAAGATGAAGTGCGGTATTCTAAAGCCGAGCATACAATTAACTCTTCGGATGATGAATTGCGCCGCATAATTGATGAATTAAACAACCCTTCAACAAATGATAAAAAAGAGAGCAGCCAAAGAAAACAAACTAAGCGCTACTATTCCTCAATACAAGCCATGCATAAAGCAGCTGCGACTTTAGGAGTACTACCAGATGCAAATCCGGAAGCAATAACAATTGCATATCGCCGTAAAATTCTGCAGACGCATCCAGATAAAATGATAGGTAAAAGCGCCGAAATTCAAGAGGAAGCTCGCCTGCAATCTATTGAAATAAACGCGGCGTATCAGCTGCTTCGCGAGCTAAAAGGGTTTTAATACTGCCCGTTATAGAATCTCTTTTAGCATTGAGGCGACAGATTTTCCCCATGCATCCCAGTTCAAACGAACCTCATATTCTTCGCGACTTGTACGGCAAAGACGCTGATAATCGGTTTGATTTTCCCAAATTGCAGCAATTGTGTGAGCATATTCTTTGCCGCCGTCTGAATGATGATGCAGAAAGCCATTCATTCCATTGGTAATTACTCCGCTAACGCCTCCCGTGTCGGTGGATATGGCTGGGAGTCCAAAAGCAGATGCTTCACTAAATACAATTCCAAAAGCTTCGGCGCGAGTGGGGAGCAAGAGAAAACTTGATTCAGTTAATAACTCGCCTATTTTCATAATTCCGTCTTTAGTTTTTTTATTGACAAATGGAATAACTTTCATTTTAGGGTGAGAAAATTGCTTTGGAGGAGCGCAGCCGCATACGGTTAATTCTGCTGAGACTCCTAATTTTAAAAGCGTTAGCAACGTATCATAAGCAATTTCCCCTCCTTTATTTTTCCAGTCGACTCCCAATAACAGCAAGCGGCATACATTTGATTGTTTTGAGCGTAATGCCGACGCTCTGTTGGGTATGACATCCGGCGTAAGGTTGGCCCCATACGGAGCTACATAAATACGCTCGTAAGGAACTGCGTAGTATTGAGTTGCAGATTTGGCAGCCCATTGGGTCGGAAAGGTTGACGCTCTTGATTTTTGCATGCAGCGGCGTTCAATTTCGTTGCTCATTCGCGCAGAAACAGCGAATAGATTAGTTGCGTAAGGATGATAATTTTCGCTGATTGCAAACGTTACATCCGAAGCGAAGACAATAGGCAAATTGGTATCGAGAAATGAAAGCTCTGTCGAAGCAGCGCATCCGAATAGAATGTCGGGACGTTGTGTCGAATTTTCAATTTCTTTTTCAAAGTGCCGCGCATAACGTCTGGCAAGTGCAAATGTGTGAAGCGGGTTGAAGCGCTTTCCGATTGTTAACGATGTGATTTTATTGATAGCTTTGCTTGCAAACATTGGAAAGCCGTCGGAAATTGGCGCATAATGTATAACATCTCCGCAATGCTGCTGCAATGCTTGCGCAATAAAATATGGAGTTCCGGACCAATTTGTGATAGATGAGCCGGCTGATTTTACAAATCCTATTCGTGGTCTCTTAGAGCTCATAATTTAGCTGCAAGATTGATTTTTCCTTGATGCAATAGCTGCTTAACTGCCTGTATATCATGATATACTACTCTATCGCCTTTGGCAGGCGGAACTACAGAGCGAATCATTTGCAGAACTGCCTCTAACGGCTCGCTTGTTCGTAAAGGTCGGTGAAATTCAATCGCTTGAGCGGCGCATAGAAGTTCTATTGCTAAAATAGTTTCTACATTATCCGCCACTTTTCGAACTTTATGCGCTGCAATACTTCCCATGGAGTTATGGTCTTCTTGATTGGCGGAAGTTGGTATCGAATCAACACTTGCAGGATGGCATAAAGTTTTGTTTTCAGATGCAATGGAAGCCGAAGTGTATTGCGCAATCATCATGCCCGACTCGACTCCACCGCGTTGTGCCAAAAAGCGAGGCAATCCATTGCTCAATGCGCCATTGACCATGCGCTCAGTGCGACGCTCGGAAATATTGCCAAGTTCTGCGCAGGCAATTGCCAAAAAGTCCAAAGCGAGTGCTAATGGCTGTCCGTGAAAATTGCCGCCTTCGATATGTTCGTCTGTTTCTGGGAAAATTAGAGGATTATCATTTGCAGAATTTAATTCCATGGCGATGACACTCTTTACATAGCCGATTGCATCTCTCGAAGCTCCATGCACTTGCGGCATGCAGCGCAAAGAGTATGCGTCTTGGACCAGGCCGTCGCCTTCTTTGTGGGAATCTCGTATTTCGCTTCCGCTTAACAGCATTCGAAGGTTTGCCGCTGTTTGCATTTGGCCGCTAAAACCGCGCAAACGGTGAATACGTTCGTCAAAAGCACGGTCAGTGCCTCGAAGTGCGTCAAGCGAAAATGCGCCGGCAATGTCGGCTGCATCTGCTAATTGCATTGCTTGGGCAACAGATAATGCGCCGATTGCGCACATCATTTGCGTGCCGTTAATAAGCGCCAGTCCTTCTTTTGCTTTTAGTTTTACCGGTTTTATTCCTGCTTCCATCATTGCTTCATGCGATGGAATTGTTGTGTGTCCGTTCAGAATAGAACCTCGTCCGATAAGTGCCAAAGCAATGTGAGACAACTGTGCTAAATCGCCGCTGCTGCCAACTGAGCCTTGTGATGGAACTGCCGGAAGCAAATTTTTATTGAGCATGGCAAGCAGCGTGTCAAGCGTTTCTTCTCGAATCCCTGAATGTCCTTTTGCCAAAGCATTTACGCGAAGCGTCATCATTGCCCTGACAATTTCAGACAGCAAAAATTCTCCTGCACCTGCGCTATGTGAAATGATGAGATTTTCTTGCAATAAATCAAGATCTTCCGGCGGTATGACAACATTGGCAAATTCTCCAAAGCCCGTAGTTACGCCATATACAATTTCTCGCTTTTCCACCCAGCTTTCGACAGTTCGTCGCGCTCGACGCACTTGCTCGCGTGCCTCGTCAGAAAGTAGAATCTTAATGTCAGGTTGAAATGCTACAGCTGTAAGTTGCTCAATTGTAAGAGTGTTGCCGTTAAGTATTAGAGAGGTCATATTGTTGCTATTAGCGTTAAATGTTAATTAATAGAACAAAATTACGGCGAACTAGCGGCTATGGCAAATATAGTGCTGTCGAAATGGCTCAGAGGCGTTAATTGCGAATGAAGTTCTGCCATAAATAATAATGATTGTCATTTTAATAGAATTATGAAAAAATAGACAAAATTCTCACATTAGTCTTCATCTTTGTAAAAATTACTAAGCATGTTAGCATTGTCTATTTGCTGATGCTGCTTAATTTTGATTGTATATATTTTTAGCGGATTAATTTATACAATGCAACGTAACTTACGTTAGTGATCAGAATTATAAATAAATAATAAAATTATGAGACTGAAGAAAATCATTGAATAAAAATTTTCTTAAAAAATCAATATTGGAGTAATTTATCGAAAGGCGAATGCGAATGAAATATTTTAGACTTTCTTTTATACTATTTCTTTTATGTCTGTGCAATTCATTGTCTTTATTTGCACAAATCCCAACAGTTAAATGGTGGCGTGACGTGTTGGATATGTCTGCCGGACAATCGGCTGCAGCAGACATTGATGGCGACGGAAAATTAGAAGTAGTTTTTGGATGCTATCGCAATGATAGTTGTATTTATGCTCTAAATGCCGAAGATGGAACATTACTATGGAAATATAATACACGTACAAAATATGGAGAAGGATGCAATGACGTCGCTCCGATAATATACGATGTCGACGGAGACGGCAATCTCGAAGTTGTTGTTCCAAGCTCATGCAACCCAACAACCTATTGTTTCGATGGTCGAGATGGTCATGTGAAATGGATGCTTCAAACATCTGGCAGCGATTCGCCTCCTATCATTGCCGACATTAACGGAGATGGCCGCGAGGAAATATTGCATGGTCAATTTGACGGGACAGTTATTTGTATTGACGCAAAAACAGGAGAGCAAATCTGGTCTTTGCAAGTCGAAAAAAACGTCGCTGTTCAAACTGCACCAACAGTTTTTGACTCAGACGGCGATGGAAACCTTGAATTTGCCGTAGGCACTTGGAAGCGAGATCCGAACAGCAATAACGGTTATTATGTTTATGACGGCAAAACTCGGCAATTACGCTGGTCGTATCCAATGAGCGATTATGTCTATCATGGTTCGGCTGTCGGTGATATTGATGCTGACGGTCGGCTTGAACTTATTGTTGGTTCGTATAATGATACTTTGTATTGCTTCGATGCAGAAAAGGGATTTGTACGCTGGAGATACTTTGGAGGCGGTACTTATATTGGATCGCCTGCAACAATTACTGATGTTGATAACGATGGCGAATGTGAAATTATCTTTTGCAGCGGCTATTATGTAGGAGTGTTAAATAAAAAAGGGGAATTGAAATGGCGATATACAACGCCAAAATATGGAACAGTTTTTAGGGGCGTTGCCGTCGCAGATATTAATAATGACGATTACAAAGACATAGTATTCGGAACGTACTATGGTGTTTTAGTTGCTTTAGACGGCTGTACCGGTCGAGAACTATGGGCAATAGATCTAAAAGATCATTCAGGGGTAGATGGTTTTGGTCTTGATCATGCGCCGTTAATTGCAGATTTTGACAACGATGGACTATTGGATGTATTTATTGTGGGAGGCTATTCAATGTATCCGGATTTTTCAAAAAACCATGGCAGAGCATATATGCTAACGATTGGCAAAGGTCGCGGTCCTGAATGGATAATGTTTCAACACGATATCAGGCGACAATCTGCTCTTTGCGGCAAAATGCCATTGTCTGTACGAGAAGCTGCATCCAGCAATTCTTTTATTCAACTCATTGAAAATAAAAAAGATCGCACAGCGGCAATTCAAAATTCAAGCAATAAAAATTGTGAAGTGATAATAACGAATATATTAGGGCAAATAATTTCCATAACGGAGGCAAAACCCTTTGGCAATACCGTGATATCTTTAAAATGGTTGCCAATCGGCATTTATTGGTATATAGTAACAACCGATAACAGCGCTGTCTCGACAGGCCAGATTTTTATCGAATAGCAGAAAATCGCGCTATGTAACGAGATGTTATTTTGTCAGTCTTCGATAACAATCTTGATATTTATCTTGTATTTCCACAATAATATGCGCAGGCAGATGCGGCGGCGGCGGCTGTTTGTTCCAGTCAATAGTTTCAAGATAATCACGCAAAACTTGTTTGTCAAAATTGACTTGTTCTTTGCCGACTGAATAATTCTCTAACAGCCAGTATCGCGACGAGTCCGGCGTAAGTGCTTCATCTATCAGAATTAGAGAATTATCATTTGTCAAGCCGAATTCAAATTTTGTATCTGCCAAAATCATTCCTCGCTCGAGTGCGTAATTTGCGGCAAATGTATAGAGTTCAAGCGAAATGCGCCGAGCTTCAGCGGCTGTTCCGGGCGGACACAACGCTTCTGCCTCTTCGAAGCTAATATTAATGTCATGACCTTCTTCGGCTTTAGTCGCCGGAGTAAAAATCGGCTCTGGCAGCCTCGAGCTTTGCGCAAGTTCTTCGGGCAGTGATATGCCGCATATTTTGCGAGTTTGTTGATACTCTTTCCAGCCGGAACCGGCAATGTAGCCGCGAACTACACATTCGATCGGCAAAGGCGCGGTTTTTTTCACAATCATGCTTCGTCCGGCAAGGTTGTCGCGATATGGAGCACATTCAGGCGGAAAATCATTCACGTTTGCTGTAATGAGGTGATTGCGAACAATATGCCGCGTAATGTCAAACCAAAAAACGGATATGCTTGTAAGTAAAACTCCTTTTTCGGGCACCGGCTCAGACATGATAACGTCGAACGCTGAAATTCGATCGGTGGCAATCATTAAAAGCGTCTCTCCAAGATCATAAATATCGCGTACTTTGCCGCGTTTGTAGAATTTTAACGCGGGGAAACTATCGGACAAAAATGCAGATTGAGATGTATTCATTTCTTTACGATAATAAATTGAAATAATATGCAGCTAATAAAGCGAATATAATAACTATTGCTTTAAAATTCATAATTGGTTGTTTTGCAAAAAACCGCTAAGTTTGCAATGATTTTTATCTTTTAATATTATCTTTTACCATGGCTAATAATATTGAATCCATCAACCTTAAACCGAACTCCCCGACTAAAACCAAACTTTCTAACCGAAATGAATGGAAACATCCATTTTCCACTATGAATTTTCTTTTTATAGGATTGGGTCTGCTTACAATTATTGCCGGATATTATTTAATGTCTTCAGGAATTTCAAGCGATCCCGCCGATCATACTACATGGATGAATCCTACAGCAGTTGATATTTCGCCAATTGTACTTGTAATCGGTTATTGCGTCATCATACCATTCGCAATAATGTACAAACAAAATGTCGAAGAGTAAGTAAAAGCCGGAAAATCTCCGGCTTTTGTTTATAAAGAGAATACACGATGACGGACGAAGCAACAGACCAATATATTAATCGTGTAGCAAATGCTCTGCAACCAAGCGAGGAAGAGAGCATTATACGTCGTGCCGCTTTAAAAAAGCGTCGTTCAGTTTCCCATATTAATGGCTTAACGGATCGAATTGGACTGTTGCTCGAAATGTTGCGCGATGGCGACTTCAAATTTACTTGGACTACAAGAGCAATTATTCTTGCCGGCTTAATCTATTTTATTACTCCAGCCGACGCGATTCCAGATGTTATTCCTATTGTCGGCTATGTTGACGATGCGGCAGTAATCAGCGTTGTTTTTCGTCGCTTGCGCAACGAAATCGAGCGATACAAAAAATTTTTAACGGACTTCGAATAATACTATTCAATTGGCTGACATAATGTGGCCAATTAGTTATGGACGGCGTCCTCCGAATTTTTTTCCGCCTCCAAATTTTCCTCCGTTTTTAGGTTTTCCGCCTCCAAATTTTCCTCCGCCAAACTTATTGGCTCCTCCTCCGAAGCGCGGTTTGCGGTCTCCTCTGTCATCACCTCCGAAGCGCGGTCTGCGTTCTCCTCTGTCATCGCCTCCTCCGAAGCGCGGTCTGCGTTCTCCTCTGTCATCGCCTCCTCCGAAGCGCGGTCTGCGTTCTCCTCTGTC
>JBDHXA010000002.1:0-99467 GCA_039810485.1 Chlorobiota bacterium
GTTGTTGAACTATGACACTTAAACCAACTCTTTATTTATTTCATCCGTTGCACTTCACTGTTGAATCTGCGAGATAAATACCGATAAAAAATCTGAAAAATGGTTTACAAGTATTTTTCTTATGAGAATCAGGCAAAATGCAATGTTATCTCACTCATATTTTTCTGTTTTGAAATTACAGCATACTTTTCGTAACAAGCATCTATGTAAATTAACAATATTAACTTAAAACTCACTATAATCTATTGCCATGTGCATCAAAAATAAGTGCACTTTGCAGCTCTATCGAAATATTTTTTTGGTCAGAATGTATTTGTCTTTCTCCCTGCATCATTCTGCTGCATAATGTTGCCGACTTCGGATGTGTGCGAAAATACAATAGCGTTTCATGCCCCAAAAATTCTTTTGCTACAATTTCAACAGAAATTGCTGCATCGCTGTTTGACAAAATAATATTTTCTGGACGCACTCCTATAGTTACCGGCTTTCCTAATTCAGGCGGCTTTTGAAAAGAACAATTCAAAGCATCTAGCGCATATTTGGCGCCGTGCTCTTCGCGAACGAAAAGAATATCTGACTGCATTTCTATAACGCCGCGAATGAAGTTCATTGACGGACTGCCTATAAACCCCGCCACAAATTCGTTCGTTGGATTGTCGTAGATTTCTTTTGGCGTTCCAATCTGCTGCATTTTGCCGTCTCTCATTACAGCTATACGATCGCCTATCGTCATTGCTTCGGTTTGGTCGTGAGTTACGTAAATTCCTGTCGAGCCTACTGTTCGCTGCAGCCGAGTAATTTCAATCCGCATCTGAGCGCGCAATTTTGCATCGAGATTTGAAAGAGGTTCGTCAAAAAGAAAAACTCTCGGCTTTCGCGCAATTGCTCTGCCAAGCGCCACTCTCTGACGCTGACCTCCGGACAGTTCTTTTGGCTTGCGGTTCAAATAATTGGTTAGCTCAAGCATTTCGGCTACTTCTTTAACGCGGTCGTTAATTTTTGAGGACGGCATTTCCTTTCGCATCTTTAAAGGAAAAGCTATGTTTTCAGCAACATTTAAGTGCGGATATAATGCGTAGTTTTGAAATACCATCCCAACATCTCGATCTTTTGCGCTTACATTATTCATTGTCTTGCCATCGAACTTCAAAATGCCATCTGTAATTTCTTCCAAACCGGCAATCATTCTCAAAAGTGTGCTTTTTCCGCAGCCAGACGGCCCGACAATAACTAAAAACTCATTCGTAGCAATTTCAAATGAAATATCGGATACTGCTATAGTGCCGCACTCATAACGTTTTACAAGATTTTCAGCTGTAATTGTCGTCATTTAATTATCTTCATCAGGAATTATATCAAGAGGAACTTCAAAGTTTTTTGGCGGAACAGAGACATTGTCGCGAATTGACAAAGCATGAATCTTAGTGATGTTTCCATCGGCATTTATTTCACTCTGCAACACTATATTATTCCATACTAAATACTTAGCATGTATGTTGGCGCCACTGTTGTGCATCACATACACATCGCACATTTTGCCTAAATACTCTTCTGGTTCATTGCGCATTATGCCAAGTGATTTCATTGCCTGCGTAGTTAGGGCATTAAAATCTGGAGCGTCATTTCTTCTTCGATTCCCATTCTTTTGTACTCCCGTTCTTTCTTCAAGATTAAGAAGATAGACCGTATCACTCTTGTATATTTCAAGTGTATGAACTTGGTCAAAATGACTGCCTGATTTTATAAACGATTTCGACTCTATTGATTCTTTATTGCCAAAATCGTCGAAACAAGTTGCAACAGACGATTTTATTCCATTGTTTTCAACTTCATACGTTATAACCGCAGATTTTATTGCATAACGATGAGGAATAGAATCCGTAGTTTGCGGCATTAGTAAATATTTTTCGTTTGCGGTCGCTTTTACCTTAGTTTCAGAGCAAAGAATTAAGGAAAGCGCAATTACAAGCATAATCGAGCGCATAATTTTGTTTTGTTATTACCACATTTGAGCCGTAATGGCGGCTGTATTGACAATATCTGCAGAGCTGCATCCGCGCGACAAATCGCAATACGGCTTTTCAAGTCCTTGAATTATCGGACCAAACGCTTGTGCACCTGCAAGACGCTCCACAAGTTTATAAGCAATATTTCCAGAATTTAAATCTGGAAATATCAACACATTGGCATTGCCTTTAATGGGAGAATCAGGCGCTTTTCTTTCTGCTACATGTTCTATCAACGCCGCGTCTGCCTGTAATTCTCCATCTGAAATAATCGAAGGATATTGCTCTTTAAAGAGCTGTGCAGCTTCTCTCACTTTCACAACAGACGAATGTTCGGCGCTGCCTTTCGTCGAAAACGAAAGAAATGCCACTCGGGGATTTTCATCGGTTACTTTATGGAAATTAGCAGCTGTTGCAAAAGCAATGCCGGTTAATTGATTTGTTGTTGGATCGGGGACTACGCCGCAATCAGCAAAAGCCATGGCGCGTCCATCGGCTAAAAGCATAAGAAAATAACTCGATACGACGCTGCTTTGCGGATGAAGCCCGACAGTTTGTATCCCAGCGCGCAACACATTGCCAGTTGTAGAATATGAACCTGCAACACAGCAGTCAGCGTCTCCACACGATAGCATCATTCCTGCAAAATATAACGGATCTGTCATTAATTTTCTCGCACTTTCAATGCTAATACCTTTAGACCGGCGTTTTTCCACGAACGAAATTGAATATTTTTCGAATTTCTCGTGATGTTCCGGCTCTATTATTGTAAGTTCTTGAATATTAATTTTTTCTTTTTCAGCAAGTTGATTTATTTCCGATGCTTTTCCTATTAAAATCGGCTGAGCAATTTTTCTGGCGCAAATGTCCAAAGCAGCAATTAGAGTGCGAGCATCACATGCGTCTGGAAATGCAATTCGCGATTTTCGCATGGCCGCAGCACGATGTATCTGCAAAATAAATTCTGTGCTTCTTTCACTCATAAATGCATTTTAACTTTTTAACTCTTTGAACGAAGCAATTGAAGTTGAATTGTTGAGAATACAATGAGCAATGCCATAATGACAAACGACAATGCAGCCGCAAAACCCATGCTCTCGGCATTATTGAGAGCACTATTAAACACCATATACACTAATGTACTGGTAGAGTCAAGCGGGCCGCCTTTTGTCATAACGTAAATCTCTACAAACACTTGAAATGATTTTATCGTATTGATGACTACTACAAAAGCCATTGTTGGCTGCAACAAAGGGAGTGTAATTCGAGTAAATTTCTGCCACGATGACGCGCCGGCCAATGTTGCCGACTCATATAAGTCCTTGGATATTGCTTCCAAGCCAGCCAAAAACAACACCATATAATATCCTGTGGAAATCCAAATGTCCATGCCCATAATTGCAGCAAGAGCTGTTGACGGCTCAAGCAGAAATCCGCGCTGCGACTCAGGAAGCCCGCAAAATCTTAATAAAAGATTTACATAACCATCTCTTGCGTAAAGATTGATAAATACTAAGGAAATGACAACGAGCGAAGTAACTGAAGGCAAAAAAAAGGCGGCTCGAAAGAATGAAGGAATTTTTACAAAACGCGAATGTAGAATTACGGCGAGAACTAATGCAAGAGCTGTTGTAATTGGCACTGTGCCAAAAGTGAAAATTGCCGTATTGCTAAGTGATTTCCAGAAAAGAGTATCGCGAAATATGGCGGCATAATTTGCCAAGCCGACAGGCTCCATAGTGTTTGCAAGTGTGTTCACTTTTGAAACACTTAATACTGCTGCAAAGCCAAAAGGATAAACCCAGAAAATACCAAATATTAACAGCCAAGGCATCAATAAAAGCAAAGTTTGAGCTTGTTTATTCCGCCTCATTTTAAAATCCTAATTCAGAAAGATATTTAAGCAATTGCTCTGAATAAACATTTGTAGATTCGCCGTACCATAAAGACGAAGGTATTAACAAAAGCAAGCCATACGTGGAGCTTTCAGTTTCTCGAATCGGCGAAGTAGCAATCCTTGTTTCTTCTTCAGGACGAAATTCATTGTCGGAATCATGCACTATTACTGTGCAGCCAAGCGGCAAGATTGATTTATCTTCACTTGGCGCCGATTGAAAACCAAACAATAAAAAAGGAATGCGCAATTTTACAATATATCCAAAAGATCGCGGCGCTGCCGCAACTTTTATTTGAGTTAATGCAGCGCGTTGCTGCGGTTCAATATCGTCCGTTGAAATAACATCAATTTTTGGTTTTTTCTCAAGAAAATCGCCCGGACGAATAATAATGCCATACAAGCCGGAATCTGGCACCGTTTGCGTTGAAATTCTTTCGGTTTTAGCAGTTTTTTTTCGTTTGTCGCGCTTTATGACTGCCAAATATTCAGCATTCAAAGTGTCCGGCGGATTAGAATTAAGCCATATTTCAACATAATCTGCAGTGCAAGTATCGCATCGTCCTACGACATATTCATCGTCTTGCACTGTAATCGTCATATAAAGATATTCATTATCATATGCAGTTCTCACTTGAAATGAACAATCTTCCGGCCCATTCCAATAATATGAGCCATTGAGCACATAGTCAATCGAGGCAATATTAGCGCCGCTGCTATATCCTCGATATATTTGCCTTCCGCGAGAATAACATGGAAGCGTATAATATTTTTTTACTGCAAGCGCTTCGCCGCTTCCAATCGGAAGCGTTTTTTCATTTGCTTCAAGCGTATAATAATTGCGATAGGTTTCGCGAGTTACATTTGCGGCGCGTCTTGTTGTAAACTCATCTAATTGCAGCAAGTTACCGCCAATGAAGCGATATCCTCTAACTAACCAGTTGTATTGAGCCTTTTTTTCGGTAACAAAGCATGCGCTGTCTCGAATTACTACGCCAACTTCAAGAGGCAATTCAACATAAGGCACAGTAAGCTGCTTAACATTTTTGAGATAACCTTCTTCATCTACAAACAAAAAAACTTGCATCGTTTTTCGTTTTTCTCCAAGCATGCGCACTGCAAACGCCAAATCGTTAAAACCATCGCCTGAAAAGTCGCCAACATCCCAACTCCATACGCGATAATCGCTGCCTTGCGGCATTTCACCTTTTACATCTTCAATTAATTCATTAGCAAAATATGGTTCTAATTTTTGTGTAAATTCAGAAAAAGTTGATCCTGTTTGCGCGGAAATTTTACCGGCTAACAATCCTGTTAATATCAAAAAATAAAATAATTGACGCACCATATATCACTCTTTTCGTTGAAATATCAAGCAAAATTATTTAGAAATCGGCTTATGTTCACATTTTATCTGTTGAACATGCCTTTTTGTTTGTTGCTGTTGAAGGAAATCCGAAATTCTCACTATAAGCGCGCAAGCGAATAATTATCTGCGAATGAGCGTGATTTCTTTTTGGAATAAATTCGCTTGTGATTCAATCGTCTCTCTTTGATATAATATAATACGCGCTTTTTGAGTTTTTAAGTTCATATTTGTATCAGTTGACATGAACAAGTCCGTAGTTTTGTATCATATCTGCTTTGACAATATGTGAAGTAAAAAAGCATCTTATCTATGATATTCCAATTTTCAGCAATGAACAAAATATGAAAATCACATATTCACGATGGACTGACAATTCTCTTAGAGTAGAAGAATCTTTGCAGCAGCTCCTTGATTTGTTTTCCTCGCTTCTATTGCGTGTAAATGCTGATGTTATAACCGCATTAGACATATTTCGACACTTAAACGAACAATATGACATGCTTGGCGATATGACGATGGACGAATTTATAGAATTGCTTAGAAGTCAAGGTTATCTTGAATATAAAAACGGACAATATGCAGCATCAAAGAAATCTTTGCGAAAACTGCGGAATGATGCATTTAATGAAATTTTTAGGTCATTAAAAAAATCTGGAGTCGGCAATCACGAAACACCGTTTGCCGGTCAGGGAAATGAACGGCTTCCAGAGATAAGAAATTATCAGTTTGGAGATTCCGCAGACATTATTGACATAACACAAACTATCAGCAATGCTTTGATTCGCAATAGTGATCTGTCAAATTTTGCACTTTGCGCAGACGATGTCAAAGTATATGAAACAGAGCATCTTGGTTCGTGCGCTACTGTGTTGATGATTGACATTTCACACTCAATGATTCTCTATGGCGAAGATAGAATTACTCCTGCCAAACAAGTAGCACTAGCGCTTGCCGAATTCATCTCGATTAAATTTCCAAAAGATGAATTGCAGGCAATACTTTTTGGCGACGAAGCCAGAAAGGTGTCGCTGGACGATATTCCTTTTATCAGCGTAGGACCTTTTCATACCAATACGCTCGACGGGTTAAAACTTTCTAGAGGGATTCTTCGCAAAATGCGTGGAAGCAATAAACAGATTTTTATGATTACCGACGGCAAACCGTCTGCAATATTCGATGAAAACGGGCGACTTTTTAAAAATCCTTATGGACTTGACACGCGCATAGTTAATAAAACTTTGGATGAAGCGGTTGCTTGTCGTCGTGATGGCATAACCATCAGCGTATTTATGCTTGCAAGTGATAATTATCTTGTTGACTTTATTGAAAATCTAACCAAGGCAAATCACGGACGCGCATTCTATACAGGTCTCAATCATCTTGGCGAGGCGCTTTTTGTTGATTATATCAGCAATCGTCGCAAACATTTTCGAGGTTAACCAATGCAGAGCAATACAAAATTGCCAGAAAATCAATTAGATAGGAAACTCGGTTTAGTGCAGGCCACTGCGCTCAACATGATAGACATGGTAGGGATTGGCCCTTTTGTCGTTATCAATCTTGTGATTAATTACATGAATGGACCCGGAGCTTTATGGGCATGGCTTGCCGGAGCAATTCTTGCATTTATTGATGGTTTTATATGGGCTGAATTAGGCGCGGCAATGCCAAAAGCAGGCGGCAGCTATGTTTTTTTGCGCGAATGTTATGGTCCCAACCGTTGGGGAAAATTTTTGTCTTTTCTTTTTATTTGGCAGACCACGTTTCAAGCTCCGCTTGTAATTGCATCGGGCGCAATAGGTTTCGCAAAATACTTTCAGTATTTAATCCCTCTTGCTGATTGGCAGTCGAGAATGGTCTCAGGCACTGTCGTTATTATTATTGTATTTCTGCTCTACCGAAATATCAGCACAATTGGTAAAATATCTGTTGTAATGTGGCTGTGTGTTCTAGGCACTATTGGCTGGATAATTTGGGGAGGTATTGCACATGGCGCTGTTTCATTAGCTTTGCAAGATTTTAGCGCGCCTGAATTATCTTGGGCATTTGCAGGAATATTAGGTCAGGCAACCGTTAAAACTGTTTATTCTTATTTAGGCTATTATAATGTTTGTCATCTTGGCGGAGAAATTCACAATCCAGAGCAGAATATTCCGAGAGCGATTTTTATTTCAATCATCAGTATTACAATTCTATATTTAGCAATGAATTTCAGCGTTCTTAGCGTTCTGCCTTGGCAAATGGCAAAGAAATCTGATTTCGTTGTAAGCTTATTTGTAGAAACAATCTACGGAAAAGCTGCGGCAACCGTAGTCACTGCTCTGATATTAACCGTGGCATTATCTTCTCTTTTTGCCGTTGTTGTTGGTTATTCACGCATTCCTTATGCAGCCGCCAAAGACGGTTTGTACTTCAAAATTTTTGCAAAACTGCACCCAACGAAAAAGTTTCCTCATGTTTCTCTGCTTGTATTAGGCACGCTTGGATTTGTTTTCAGCTTAGGCAATAAATTATCGTGGGTAATCAGCGCAATACTAGCTATGCGCATTATTATTCAATTCATTGGAGGCGCGGCTGGTGTAATGTTTTTGCATCGCAACCCTAATTTTCGTCTGCCATATCGCATGTTTCTTTATCCGATTCCAGCTATGCTTGCTATTCTAATGTGGCTATGGTTGTTTTATAATACAAAAGAAATGGCTTTTGCCGGACTTGGAATGATGGCGCTTGGCTCTATTGTATATTACTTTGTTTTCGGCAAAAGACAAACCGAACAAACTAAGAGCCAACATACTTCATGATTAGAGTATAATTGCCTTGTGCGCACAGATTTAAAAAGCATGAAGATCCCGCTGTACTTTTCCGTCGTTTCTATTTATACGGTTTAACCTTAAAAAAGCAGTAATTTTGCATTGTTTTTTATCACATTAGAATATACTTATTTTACTATATGAAAGCTCTCATTCTTTCCACCGGATTTGTCATTGGATTTTTTCTTGGATTTTGGCCTGGCGTGGAAAGACCCAAACCGCTTGTTTGGAGATTGTCCTTTTTTGCCGTGATGACAGCAATGCTAATTCTTGCTCTGCTGCCACGCACAGCAGGCACTCTCCGCGATGCAGTAATAGTTGGCAGAATGGACAGCACAAAGTCAGTTCCTATTATGTTGCATTCATCTGAATTCAAATTTTCCGATTATCAAGGACATCAAAAAATGATGACAACCACGGCTGATAATGGTCAGCCGATTTCCATCATAATTGATGAGTCTGACGCAGAAAAGATTAGCAATACAAACGATGCGATTATATATGTGCGACGCATCGGCAGTGACAACGCTTTTATCAGTTCAGGTCTTGCTACAATTAATCCAGCAATAACTTTGCCGTATATCATAGGATTGGAAGAGCGCGCACGAAATTTATATTTTCATGTTCCAATGTCATGGATTTCCATCCTTGCATACATGTATGCTCTTGTCTTTGGAGTTAAGTATTTTGGGTCAAAAGATTTGCACCATGATATTCATTCATCGAGCGCCGCAATATTAGGAACAGTATTTTGCGTATTGGCAACGGCCACCGGTGCAATTTGGGCAAAATTTAATTGGGGTAGTTTTTGGAATTGGGACCCGCGACAAACTTCAATATTTGTTTTGCTGCTTATCTATGCCGCTTATTTTGTGCTGCGTTCTTCTATCGAAAACGAACATCAGCGAGCTAAACTAAGCGCTGCTTATGCGATAATTGCCGGGATTGCAGCAATATTTTTTGTCTATGTTGCCCCTCGACTTTACGAAGGACTGCACCCCGGCTCAGCCGGCGATGTAAATTCCGGCCCAGTAATTAGCTCTCAGACGGATTCTCTTAACTTATTAAAACAAGTTATACTCAGCTTTTCTTTTGCCAGTTTTACCGCTTTGTTTTTTTGGCTGTTAGGACTTACAATCCGCATTCGCAGACTTAATTCGTTAGCAGTTTCAGATGAATAACATAGATTATTGCTCTTTTCATCGCTAACTTCAGCACAAAGTCCAAATGCTTTCTCCGGCAATATTTTATTGATTATTTGCAGAATAACTTCTACAATGAAAGAGCGACGAGTTGCGTCTCTTTGCGAAGAATTACTTGTAATTTCACAAATCTTTCGTGTGTTTTTCTACTTTTTACCATTTTCTTTTGACAAAATGACAGTTAGAAATGTTAAAGCTCTTTTTATCGCAACTCTATTATTTATCTTCTTAATTTCCGCTTCATCGCTCGATATTTTTTCTCAGACCACTTCATCTCGTCCATCATCATCTGTTTTACAAGCTGGCGAAGAGCTTGAATATGATGTTTCATTTCTCGGCATTAAACTTGGCTCCATAAAAATGACTACCGAGCAGCAAATGAATTCTGTCGGACAGCCGGTTTTTGTATGCAAATCCTTCATAGATTCACGACCCGGAATTCCTTTTATCGAATTACATTCAATTTTTTCTGCTTGGATGGATAAATCTTGCACATTTACACACCAATTCACTGCAAATACTAAAGAAAGCGACAACACTTGGACGTTTGATAAATATGTATTCGATTATGAATCTGGAAAATTTACAACTGAAAAATATAAAAACAAACAGCTAGCTGAACGCAAGGAGTTTATAACTTCTAAAAAATGGAACGACGGTTGCTCGCTATTTTTCACTGCGCGTCAGCTTCTTTTTTCGAAACGAAATGTGCGCATTCCAACAGTAATGATGTCTGATACCGTTGCCACAACTATTGCTTTTTCAGGTAAAGAGGAAAGCATCGACATTGACGCTGTAAATTATCCGATAAAAACGACGTATTTCAACGGCGAAGCCACATGGACAGGCATTTATGGCGTAACAGGCAAATTTGAAGGATGGTTCAGCAGCGATGATGCGCGTGTGCCAATCCGAGCAAAAATGAAATTGTATGTCGGCAATGCAAATATCGAGTTAGTACGATGGAAACGATCCGGTTGGACGCCACCGAAAGGAGATTAATCTTATTCGCAGGAATCTTGAGCCGACATTTGAGCTTCAGTGTCTGTTTTACGAATTTTCCTGCTGCCTTGGTACAATTCATATTCAATAAGCCGACAATCTATGTCGGCGTTATAAAATTCAATGCGGCGTTTGGGGCGAAGCCCGATATGCTTGGCTAAATCCAAATTTCCGGTAAAAATGTATCCGATTTTTCCATTGCATTGCCGCTTGAAAAAATCGCCAATTTGTTTATACGTATCTTCCAGCGTTCTAAAATCTCCAAGGCGCATTCCATATTCCGGATTAAGCACAACAACTCCATGGTCCGCAGGAATATGCGTGTCGGAAAAATTGCATATTTCCGTTTGTATAATTGTGTCGACTCCTGCTGTTGCAGCATTTTTCCTGGCGCATTCAATTGCTCTCGGAGCAATATCTGAAGCAATAAAGCGACGAGAATCTATATGGCGGAACAAACTCTTTGCCTGTGTTCGCAGCGCTTGCCATGTCTCAATGCTATATCCTCGAAGATGCATAAAACCAAAATTAGGTCGCATCCATACAGATGGTTTATTTTGGGCTATAAGCACAGCTTCGATGGCAAGAGTGCCGGAACCGCACATTGGATTGATAAAAACATCTGAATCTGAATTCCAAAGCATAGAACGGATTACTGCGGCTGCTAAATTTTCTCTCATTGGAGCAAAACAAGGCATTGTTCGCCATCCTCGTTTTGAAAGCGGCTCGCCGGAAGTATCAATATAAACGGCGCAAGTTGAACCATGCCAATACAAAAAAACAACGGTCCGCGAAGTGTCGGATCCAGAATCGGGACGATGCCCAAACCGCGAGCGAATTCGATCTGCAATTGCATCTTTGCATTTGACATTAGCAAACATTGAATTATCTATCGAATGAGTGTCAATCGAAGAAATAACACTGAAATAGCCATGCGAAGGGATCAATGCCTCCCATTCAATTTTTGCAACAAGGCGATACATATCATCCGGTGTTGCAGCTCGGCCTGCGGCAAGCCGGAATAAAACTCTTGTTCCTATTCTCAGATGCAAATTTAATCGAAGTGTATCAGCAAGAGTCGCTTCTGTTTCAACTCCTGCCGGATATTGTTTATGCACCGGAAAACCCAAAGCGGCAACTTCGTCAGCAAGCAAGCTGGCAACGCGAAGCGGACATGTAATAAGAACCGGAGCCGAAATATTGAAGAATGAATCCATATTTTAGATGATGAAAACTTAATATTTTGATGCAAAGATACGCTGTTGTTTGGGTCAAGGTGAATTTATGCTCAAAGATTTTACTTCATATAAAACTCAAGTTTATGCAATTTTCAGAATATTGGATTGAACGCTTAGGACTTATTCCGCATCCGGAGGGCGGCTATTATAAAGAGATGTATCGTTCGAATGGCATAATACCAAAATCAGCTCTGCCAGAAAGTTTTTCCGGTTCGCGCAATTATGCCACGTCAATTTATTATTTGTTAACACAAAATGCTTTTTCTGCATTTCATCGGATTCTGCAAGATGAAATTTGGCATTTCTATTACGGCTCGTCGATCATCTTGCACTGCATAACTCCTCAATCACACTACTATACTGAAATATTAGGTGTTAAAGATGATGCTTCTCCGATGGCAATAATTCCAGCCGGCACATTTTTCGCTGCTGAATCAACCGGTGGCAGACAAAATACACACGCTGATTTTTCTTTAGCAGGCTGCACAGTTGCGCCGGGATTTGATTTTCAGGACTTTGTGATGCCAACTGGTTTTGAACTAATTGAACTTTTTCCTCAGCATACAAGCATTATCAACCGCTTCACTCAATGCGCAAAGAATAAAAGCGATGGCAGCAAGTGAATTTATTGTCAGATACTCATATTCACAATTTTATGATATTTCTGTACATACAGCGTAAATATTTCAAGATTATTTGTATTTTTGCATCGTTATATCATTTTTTATTTATAATATTTCAAATTACTCTATGAGTGTTTTGGTTAATTCGAATTCGCGTGTATTGGTTCAGGGTATAACCGGTTCCGAAGGCACATTTCACACAAGCCAAATGTTGGAATACGGCACAAATGTAGTTGCCGGAGTTACTCCCGGTAAATCCGGTTTGCAATACGAAGGAAAAGGCGATGATAAGTTTAACCGTTCAGTTCCGGTTTTTAATACTGTAAGCGAAGCTGTTTCAGCAACTAGAGCGAATGTTTCAATAATATTTGTTCCTGCGCCTGTGGCTGCCGACGCTATTTTAGAGGCAATTACTGCAAAAATCCCTGTAATTATTTGTATTACAGAAGGAATACCGGTAAAGGATATGATTGCCGTAAAAACTGCTCTAAGCCAATCTGAATCACGGCTAATAGGACCGAATTGCCCCGGAATAATTACGCCGGGCGAATGTAAAATAGGTATTATGCCGGGATTTATCCATGCAGTTGGTTCTATTGGTGTAGTTTCACGAAGCGGCACATTAACGTATGAAGCCGTAAAGCAATTGACTGATATTGGATTAGGTCAGTCAACATGCATAGGCATAGGCGGCGATCCAATTATCGGCACGCAATTTATTGATGCTATCAAACTATTCAATGCTGATCCTAAAACAAAAGCAATCGTGATGATTGGCGAAATTGGAGGCAGCGCTGAAGAAGAAGCAGCTGATTACATAAAAGCCAATGTAAGAAAACCAGTTATCGGTTTTATTGCAGGTAGAACAGCGCCTCCGGGCAGAAGAATGGGACATGCTGGAGCTATAATATCGGGTGGCAAAGGAACTGCCGCAGAAAAAGTAACAGCAATGCGCAAAGCCGGAATACACGTAGTTGACTCACCTGCAAATATTGGATTGACTGTCGCTCAAGTATTAAGTATTGACGGCAAAAATCGTGCGTCTTCAAATATTGAACAACTAACAAATAGCACCTCAACAACATCAACCAAGAAACCGATTGGCCGCCCAAAGGGAACTGTAAAGAACAAATCTGTCCATCATAATTTTTCACATTTAAACGACAGTATGGCATCATTCTATGATGAAACTCAAACCGAATTGCAAAATGCGGCTGAAGGCAAATTAAAACGCGGAAGACCAAAAGGTTCGCTCGGCAAAACTAAAAACAAAAAATCTGCAAAACCTTCTGCCGCATTCGATGAGAACGGCAACCCAATCGTAAAACAACGCGGAAGACCAAAAGGTTCGCTCGGCAAACATAAAAAAAATACAAAACCTGCTGCCGCATTCGACGATAACGGCAACCCAATCGTAAAACAACGCGGAAGACCAAAAGGTTCGCTCGGCAAACATAAAAAAACTGCAAAACCTGCTGCCGCATTCGACGATAACGGCAACCCAATCGTAAAACAACGCGGAAGACCAAAAGGTTCGCTCGGCAAACATAAAAAAACTGCAAAACCTGCTATCGCATTCGACGATAACGGCAACCCAATCGTAAGACAACGCGGAAGACCCAAAGGTTCGCTCGGCAAACATAAAAAAACTGCAAAACCTATAATCGCTTTTGATGCTGCAGGCGAGCCAATCATTAGGCAGCGCGGAAGACCAAAAGGTTCGCTTGGCAAACAAAAAGATAATAAATCCAAGAAACAAAAAGCAGCCAAGCCTGAATCCGCCGAAACATTAGTAAAACAACGCGGAAGACCAAAAGGAGCGAAGAATAAACCGAAACGCAAGAATAATAAAAGAAGGTAAATTAAAATACCTGATTTAAAAACATAACACTTTGTTGATAAATATAATTTCTTGAATGTCAGCAATAACGAAATCCACGTATCTAATCCATTGCTTACAATTTAATTATATCAGACGTTTATTCATAAGACATGAGCGTCTTTCAATGCGTTAATATTTCAAAGAATTATCAGCAATAAACGATAAGAAAATAACACCATAATTTTATTTACTTTGGAAACGAACATTATGATAAAAGAACGGACGCTTGCAATCATTAAACCTGATGCAACACGCAAAAATGTAGTAGGAGAAATTATTGCAGCCATAACGCAGGACGGCTTTACCGTCCTAGCTATGAAAATGACACGAATCAGCCGCGAACAAGCTTCTGAATTTTATGCTGTTCATCGCGACCGAGGTTTTTTTGGCGAACTTGTTGATTTTATGAGCAGCGGAGCCATCGTGCCCATAGCGCTCGAAAAAGAGAATGCTGTAGCTGACTATCGCTCTTTAATCGGCGCTACAGATCCGACAGAAGCTGCCGAAGGAACAATTCGTAAAAGATTTGCTTCCTCAAAAGGTGAGAATGCCGTCCATGGCTCAGATTCAGTAGAAAATGGGAACAAAGAAATATCATTTTTCTTTGCAGAAAGTGAAATTGTCGGAAACCGCTCGTAATACAAAATATAGAAGTATTTAAAACTTAAGATCGCTCCATAATTCAGCCCCGCTTTTATTATTATAAATGAAGCGGGGCTTATTTTCCACAGATTATCAGTATGTTGTTGGAACTTTTTTGCCTTTATGAAAGTATTAGAACATAGTGATACAAGAATTCTCGACTCCAATCCTTATTGGAATTATGCTCTCGACGAATACACTCTTCCAGATGGGTCATTTGCGCCTTATTACTATGTTCAATCTCACGGCTCAGTTATCGTTATTCCAAAATTAGACAATGGATTGTACGTAATGGTCAGACAATTTCGGTATCTTAGCGGCAGAGTTAGCGTAGAGTTTCCAGGCGGAGGAAGAAAGGCAGGAAAAACTTCGATTGATGCCGCCAGAGAAGAATTGTTAGAGGAGGCAGGAATAACTGAATCTAATTTATCGTTTATCGGAGTGTTTAGCCCTTGTGTTGGCATTACAGACGAAGAATGCGCAGTATTTTACGCGACGGTGATAACACAATCTGTTCCGCAGCCGGAACGTTCAGAAGAATTTGAATTGCTCGCCATATCAGATCATGAAATTGATAATTTAATCATAAAAGGAGAATTATGGAACGGAATGAGTTTGGCCGCTTGGACTCTGTTTCGATTACGTCAATCATCACTAAAATGCTGATTGTTGCATTTAGCTTCACTGCAATGACTTTTGCTTCAAAAGCGCAATATACGGCTCCAAGCACAGGAAAGCCGCTGCCTAAAAAATATTCAATAAAAGTGGATTATCCATCACATGTAGCCAGCAGCTATGCTTTGACAGAAAAAACAATCGTCAAGCGCGATTACCGCGATGATCAGCATAAAAATTATGAACGAGAGGTTACATACTATTTTACGATGGGAAAAGTTGGAGAAACCGACAATGGTTTAACAAAAATATTATGCAATATTGATTCGCTTCGTTATACGTTTAAAGAAAACAATAAAACTTTGCATTATGATTCGCAAGAGCCACGAAATTCGAATATCAAGGGAGAATTTGCCGATCTCACCTATACTCAAGCTCCGCTCAATCATATGTTTGTCATGCTGTTAGACAATAAGAACACAATTGTTGATATAAATGGTAATAATGAAGATAACGATATAGAATGGCTGCGAAAGTATATTTTAGTGGATGGCGCTGACGTGATGGACACAGCGCAAAAATTTCTATGGTTGGACGGCATTTCTCGTAATCGTCTGCAAACTCTCGTTGATTTGAATGGCGGTTTAATCAGAGAAAGAATGTTGGTTGGTGAGGATTCAACATGGTCGCAACCCTCGCTTGTTCGACTTGACGGAATTGAATTTTCTGATACGCTCACTGCCAAAGTTGCCACCGTATCACGCGGAGTATATTCAGTGGAAACTATAGTGTCAGGACTAAAAGCTGATAGAGATCGAGAACACCGAATGTTTGGCATACCAGCGCCGGCTTCGGTTGACTCAACAATTTCAGGAAGCGGCAAAACAAAGCTTAAGCTTAACAAAGAGGGCTCTATTCGAGCTTATGACGCTGATTATTCGGCAGTCATACAAGGACATTATCAACACGAAAAATTTGTTCAATCTATAAACACTTCAATACGATGCATCATTTTGAGTCAATTCGAGTGGTAAAATTAGCCCAATTATCGTTTATTTGCTGTTTTTTAGCAGTAATTTGGAGCTGCGGCGATTCACAGCAGCAAACAATTGAAAAGCAACTGCCGGAGTCGAACGCAACACAAGTGCCTCATACTTCCGAACTTGCTTCAGCACAGCAGCTTAACGGTAATGAAGCGAAAATAACCTCCTTGCTTTATCGAGTGCAAGCAGGCGATGTATTCCGATATAAGTTTAGCCAAGATGACAAGTTAAATCAAGACGGAATGAATGCAGAAACAAGTCAGACGCTGTATTATACAAAGAAAATTAAATCAATAAAGTCAGACGGCTCAATAGAAATGACTGTGCGGTACGATTCGATTCGCCTTAATAATAATTACCCTGATTTACGCGACTCAACTAAGCGCATCACAACGTCTTATAACTCATCGAACCCAAAAGACCGCGAAAACAAGGATTTTAATCAATACAATGGCATTCTTGGCGAAGAAATCACAGCACTTGTTTCGAAAGACGGACATATTTCTGAAATAAGCGGACTCACTCCTCTCCTTTCAAAAATATTTGGAGATATGAAAGATTCACTCAATCCAAAGATGCGCGAGCAAGCATTGGAACAAATAAAAGTGCAGTTGTATCAGCGTCCATTGCAACAAGAATATCAAAATTTTCCTGATGGCGGCACAATAGATTCTACAAATACTTGGCAGTTCAAAGAGCGATCTCCATTGTCAGGAATTTTTCTTGTAGATAATTCTATAACCTATCATCTCGATGCTGTAAAGCAAGTTGGCAGTCGAAAAACTGCTTTTATTTCCGCAAAGCTCGTTTCTTCTATTGACAATCCGGCGCAAAAGCAAGGCATAGTAGCTTTTAAACTTAATAAATCGGAGATTTCAGGCAGCGGCGAAACAATTCTAGACGTCGAAAAGGGATATACAATTCAAAAGAAAAATACAATCCGTACTTTTATAGACGCGACCATGAGCGATGCTAAAACCAAACAGTCAAAGCGCGCTGTTCAATCGCTCGTATCCACCATGAAAATTGAGTTAATTAAGTGATTTATTTATAGATCTGCTATATACTACACAATTTTTCCCGACAAATCATACGGCTTGCTTTGAATCAAAAAAATGAAATATAGCAAGCCGCTATCTTTTTATATCTACAAGGAAGTATTTAGAAATTCTTGAAAAATAGTTCGTAAATCACTATTGAAGAATCTGATTTTTGAGTGCGCAGATTAGTTGTTACATCTACTGACTCTTGCTTCACCAAAAAATGACCGACTGCAAGATAATTCTCAAATAGTATGTCGCGTCTTATGCTGTCAATTTCAGAAGTAAAACGCCTTGACGTTTTTACAGTATAAAATCTGCGCAATTCAGTATTAAGAGAATAATTTACTGACTCAATTTTTACGTTACTCGATGGCAACGAATCATTAGTTCGCTTAAAACTGGCACCAGATTTAATAGGATCGGCAAGCAAACAGCGCCCAATAGAATCGGCATAATACGTTGATAGTCGAATCTCTCCATTTTTTTTGAAGGCAAATATGCTGTCATAACTATATGTATTTCCATATTTATCAGTACCTCCTGCCAAAATCAAAGTTGCTTGCAAATTAGGAGAAAATTGATACGCCGTATCAGCCATCTTATAGATGAGTGTTCCATTTATAGTTGTATCACACACGCCATTAGTATCAACCGTGATTTGAACAATCCTAAACATAGTTTGCGAACCATAACGGGACGGCAGCATGAAATCACTCGCATGTAATACTTTGTCTTGCTCAAAAAACGATGAGTTTTCAGCACATGATGAAATTATCAACAACAACAAGACAGATAAAAAACGGAAAATTACAATTAATACACTTCGTTTCATACTTTGTGCCACAACCAAAATAATGTGTAAAAGATAATTATTTCTATCCAATCTCTCGAAACTACGATTATTTTTGACTATTACAGTAGTTTTGCAGAGTATTTGTTTTAATTCTATATCGAACTGCTATGAAATTTTTAGTTACAGCAATCCTTTTCTGTTTTTCTGTTTCTTATTCTCTTTTTAGCCAAGACCTTACTTGGGTAAAAAACGTGTCGCACGAGATTGGACTCGACTCTGCCAATGGTTCGCGAGTAGTGAATGTTGATATCAACAATGATGATTATCCTGATCTTGTATGGGGAACAGGCAATGCTGGCAAAAACCATTTTTTCATTTATCTGAATGTGCCAAATCCAGATAAGAACAGTCAAAACAAACGAATATATAAGGATTTTACAGAAGAATCGGGAATAAATGCAAATAGAACTCCGGGCAAAGGTCCAAGAATTATTGACGTGGCAGTTTTGGCAGATATTGACAATGATGGCGATGTTGATTTAGTAACAAGCGTTTATTATCATCGCTGGGAATACTACAATACGCCTGAACTTGACCCCGGAGATAGATCGGAAGTCATGCTGAATGACGGTCAGGGGCATTTTACTTTAGTGCAAAACAATGGATTGTACAATCTTGATTTACCACAATTTATGACCAAAGCACTTACTAATACGACAGGTATGTCGCTATTTGATTACGATCTCGACGGGAAACTTGACTTATATATGTCACAATGGTTTCGCGACTATGCAAATGATTCAAAAATGAAAGATATTTTGATGAAAGGCAATGGCGATGGAACATTTACGTATGTGCCTAACAGCGGCATTAACGTAAGCGAACCAATGTACGGCATGAATGTAACAGATTGGAACAACGACGGTTTGATTGATGTTGTAACATCCGCTTACTGTCGTAGCGGAGGCAGTTTATTTATGAACAACGGCAACGGCACTTTCACAGATGTTGCTCCAATAATTGGATACACCGGACAGCTTATGGGCGGTGATAATGGTCAGAACCTATGTCAATGGGAGGCACAACCGGCAGATTTCGACAATGACGGCGATATTGATTTGCTTCAAGTTGATGTGCATGGCGGCTATGATGCAGGCGAAGGGCGCACGCATGTTACCATAAATCAGGGTACAGAAAAAAACTATGCTTTGGAATGGGATATGCCCCGTATTCGACGAGATGCTCCTGTTAATTCACATCTTGGCGATCAAGGAGGCCAATGGTTTGATCTTGATAATGATGGATTTCAAGATATCGCCATCGGACAAATGGCATATCCGCAGGCGAATTCTGCCGGACAAGAGCGCTTGTATATTTTGCGACAAAATAAGGACGGATATTTTGACGATATTTCCAAAGCAATTGGAATATTTGCCACAGAAAAAGAAGCTCATTCGATGGAACCGGTAGATTATGATATGGATGGCGATCTTGATTTGATGTTCAGCAGACAAGTGCGTCCTACGGTAGGCACTCCTTATATGCAAGTCATGCTTTTGCGCAATGATATTGGCAATAAAAACAATTTTATATCTATAAAGCTAAATCCGCCTTCCGGCGTTAACCGCAATGCCGTAGGAGCAAGAATTACAGTTCACACCGGCAAAATGCATCAAATTCGAGAAATTTCGGCAGGCGGCGGCCATTTTGCAGGACAGCAGCATTTTATTCAATTATTCGGATTAGGCAAATACGAACATGTTGATTCAATCACCGTTCGCTGGCCCAAAAAAGATAATAATATCGCAGTATTTTATAATGTTCCAGTTAATACATTCATCCAAATTGACTCAAATTCGCATTGGGAATTTCTCCCTATTCAATCACAAAAACGCGCTATTATCGGTCTTGACAAACCTTTACTCTCTCTTGGAGTTGTAGATACTGGAAAAGTCAAAGAAGAACAAATCAATGTTATTAATTATGGCAATTTGAATTTAACAATAGCAACCATCGCACTACAAGATCAAAACAATGTTTTTTCATTAACGAATTCCCCACAACTTCCAATAGTGATTGAGCCGGGCAAATCAATTCCTCTTACTGTTACGTTCTCACCCCAAATTCGCAAAGAATATCGCGCTAATATTATTGTTCGTTCAGATGCTGAGAACCAATCTGTTAAAAATATACCTATTTCCGGATTCGGAAATTCTCCAAAACCTATTATTGCGCTTTCTACTCAACGACTTGGTTTTGATAGCGCATGGGTTGGTTTTCCTAAAAATGCTAAGTTTTCAGTAAAAAATATAGGCGAGAAACCATTGACAATTTCGTCTGTTTCGCTAAAAAATAATAATGATGCAGCATTTTCAATTTCTGGTCAAACGAACTCTATTGAACCCGGCTCATCTTTCGATTATATTCTGAATTTTACTGCAAAAAGCCGTAAAAACTATAATGATACAATTATAATTGTTTCAAATGCACACAACGATACGCTTAATTCTATTACCGTGTTTAGTACAGTGACAGGTCCAAATCCAAGAATATCTGTAAGTAGTGCTCTTTTTTTTCCCAAAACAGACGTTGGACAAACATCAACAAAAGAGCTTTCTATTGAAAACACCGGCGATTACACTTTAACTATAACTTCAATGAAACCAGAAGAGTATAATGATATTTTCTTACAAAATTCCGAATCTCCATTAATTATTCCTGCAGGACAAAGCAAAGTTATTAACATTGATTTCAAGCCAAAAGAAGAAGGAAAAACGTATTCAACTAAGTTGGCTATTAACTCCGATGCCGTTAATACACCACAACAAACAGTTATGATGCGAGGCGTGGCTGGAAGCACCACCGGCATTGAATGGGATGAAATTATCGCAGATGTAATACCAATAGAAATGAATGTGTTTCCACAACCGGCCACAAGTACTGCAACTGTGAAGTTAATTTTGAATAAATCATCAAAATCGAGAGTGTGGATAACAGATGCTTTCGGTCGCCCTGCATTTGAATTTTTTAATAAAGAAACAGCCGAAGCCGGCGAATACACACTTACAATAGATATATCAAGTTTATCTAGCGGTCAATATAGAATACTAGCTGAAACCAATGGAATTATCAGCCATCTTCCTTTAACTGTTGCACGTTGACATATCAGCATGAAGGTCAAAATAATAGCTGCTACAATATTTATTGCTTTTTGCGCCTGCAACGACTCCGGCTTATGGACTGAGGAAGATGAAAAATTCGCAATAACATATTCAGCAATTTTATTTGAGCGAGAAAAAGTAAACGATTCGACAATTATAGAGCACAAAATTGATTCAATCTTACAAAGAGTCGGATTAACTGAATCATCTTTTCGAGCAAAATTTGATTATTATTCAAAAGATCCTAAATTATTGCATCGTTTAATTGATTCTACGCAGGCAATAGCTCAACGCTCGCTGCAGAAAGTAAAAAGCAGAAAATAATCACCGCGATATCTAAACAGTTTAACACTCAATGCGGCTATCAAGTTATACTTCGACGCCGCATTGTTTTTTTTGACATTAACACGTTATTTGCAGGAAGCTATATTTTAACTTAATACATGTCCATTTACTTTTTATTTATTTTTCAACAATTTATTGCTTCAAGTGCTCATCTTTTTGCAAAAGATATTGTGATGAGCATGCACCCTGTCAATGTAGTATTTTATCGAGGCGCTTTTTCTGTGCTGCCTTATGCCTTGTGGATGTGGTTCAACAGAGCTAAATCTCAGCCCATAGTGCGCAGCGACCTATGGCGCTATTTCCTTTTGGGAATAGTTAATATGCCTTTGAATCAGCTTCTATTTATTTGGGGTTTAACTTATACCACTCCTGCAAATGCTGCGCTCGCTTATGCATTATCACCGGCTTTTGTTGCGGTAATCAGTGCAATCTTCTATAACGAACGTCTTGGCAGTCAATCTGTTACAGGAATTTTTATTGCTATTGCAGGCACATTTATTGTCTTATTTGAAAAGGGCTTCAATACATCGTCTGAATTCTTAGCCGGCAATATAATTGAATTATGCGCAAGTTTATCATGGGCAATATTCACGATTTTAGGACGTTCTCTTTCAATTAAATATGGCGCTATTCGTACTACCTGCATGGCTATGTTCACCGGATTTATTGCGTTTATTCCTATTGTGATATTCGCTCCCATTCCATTTATTGAACCCCAAGAGCTTACATCGCATCAGTGGTTCGACCTTGCATATTTAGGTGTTATTATCTCTGGAATTGGCTTTGGGTTATGGAAATATCTCCTAACTAAGCGCTCTTCTGTTCAAGTTTCTGTGTTTAACAATTTACAGCCGGTGATAACGACAATTCTTGCAATATTTATTTTTGGATTAAAACCATCGTTTATTTTTATTATTGGAGGAATTGTCACATTAGCAGGCGTATTGATAACTCAACGAAAATAATGCTAATTAGAAATAAAAACTATGAATAATTCAACAAGCGGTATATATGCCGATGGTACTCTCATCGCAACAGAACGAGTTCAGCCATCGAAATCACAATTCAACATTGCACAGCGATTGATGAATACAGAAGATTTCGAGCGGTTTTCATCTGTTCAGCTTTACTCGATAACATATATTAGCGACAATCTTAAAATCAAAGGTTTTATGGCTTTGCCGGCTGCAACAGAAAAATTATTGCCTGCAATTATTTTTAATCGCGGAGGAATAGGTGAGCGCGGAGCTTTAACCCCAGATTCTGCTATGAATTATGCAGGTCTATATGCAAGCTGGGGATATGTTTGCTTGGCAAGCCAATATCGCGGACAAGGCGGCAGCGAAGGAATAGAAGAATGGGGCGGTCGCGATGTCGACGACGCAATGAACTTAATGCCGCTTCTTGATTCATTAGATTACGTCGACAAAAACCGCATTGGCCTTATTGGCGGCAGTCGCGGCGGCATGATGGCTCTGCAAATGCTAAAGCGCACTAATTACTTTCAAGCAGCGGTAACTATTGGAGCGCCATCGGCGATTCACAAAGTTTCCAAACAATCATACATATACAAAACTTTTGCAAAATTGTTGGATAATGGTCATGATGTGCAATCGGAAGCAATAGCTCGGTCTGCGGCAGCATTTGCAGATGATTTATGCAAAACTACACCGCTGTTGGTTCTGCATGGCACAGGCGACAAACGAGTTGATCCTGAGCATAGTTATCAACTTGGAATAGCATTGCAGCAATGCAATCATCCCTATAAACTTGTAATGTACGATAATGCAGATCACGTATTGGCAGGGCGCAGAGCGGAAAGCAATGAAGAAATTCGCAATTGGGTTGATCGTTATGTAAAACGCCGTGAGCCACTTCCAAAGGTTGGTCCTCACGGCGCATAATAATTCTAAAAAATTGAGATCTTCAATAACGCAGAATATTAAATGTCAAGATTTTTAACATAATGAGCATTTCTCTCGATAAAATCTCGCCGCGGCTCTACTTTTTCACCCATTAAAGTATCAAAAATATGAATAGCTTCGGAAATATTTTCAATGGAAACTTGTAAAAGAGTTCGTGTTTCTGGATTCATGGTTGTTGCCCAAAGCTGATCGGGATTCATCTCTCCCAAGCCCTTGAATCGTGAAATAACAATGCCGTCGGGAGTTACATTTTCAGTTATTTCCTCGTTCTTTTCTTCATCTTTCACTTTATCTTTGCGTATTCTTTTAATAATCTCATCCCGCTCTTTTTCATCGAACGCATAATATTCGTTTTTGCCCTTTTTCAGCTTATAAAGCGGCGGCTGAGCAATATAGAGTTTTCCTTCCGTAATTAAGTCACGCATATTCAAGAAGAAAAACGTAAGCAACAAAGTGCGAATATGCGATCCGTCGACGTCTGCGTCGGCCATAAGGATAATTTTTCCATAGCGTGTTTTGGAAGCGTCAAAGTCATCGCCAAAACCTGCTCCAACAGCAGTAATAATAGTGCGAACTTCTTCGTTTTCCAATACTTTATTGATTCGCGCTCGATGCGTGTTTAAAATTTTGCCGCGCAGAGGCAGTATTGCCTGAAAGCGGCGGTCGCGTCCTTGCTTGGCTGAACCGCCTGCAGAATCTCCTTCGACGAGGAAAATCTCGGTGTCTTCGGCTGTTCTTAGAGTGCAGTCAGCTAATTTTCCGGGCAAAGCGGCACTTTCGAGAGCATTTTGTCTACGGACCAACTCGCGTGATTTTTTAGCTGCGATTCTGGCTTCGGCAGCCAAAATCGCCTTTTCAACAATTTTTTTTGCATGTTTTGGATTGGCGTCGAGATATACCGCCAATTGTTCGTTAACTATTGAGCGCACTATTCCTTCAACTTCTCCGTTGCCAAGCTTTGTTTTGGTTTGACCCTCAAATTGCGGCTCCGCGACTTTCACAGATATGACCGCAGTTAGTCCTTCGCGAAAATCGTCGCCAGTAAGACCAAGTTTATTAAGATTATTCGCAGTAGCATAAGCGTTTATAGTGCGTGTGAGCGCAGAGCGAAAGCCGCTTACGTGAGTGCCGCCTTCTATTGTGTTGATATTATTTACGTAAGAGAGAACTGTTTCGGTGTAATTATCATTATATTCAAAACAAATATCAACTATAGTATCAGCTCCTGAATCTCCCTTTGCAGAACCGTTTAGCGCAATAACGTCGGTAAGGATGTTTGCATTTTTATTGATGTCGCGAACAAAATCTTTAAGTCCGCCGGGAAAAGAATAAATCTCACTTGTATTTTCCCTCTCGTCAACCAAAGTAATAATAATTTCTGGATTAAGAAACGCCAATTCGCGCAAACGCTCGGCAACTCTTTGCGCTCGAAATTCTACAGTTCTAAAAATTGTCGCATCAGGCCAAAAATGGATTAAAGTGCCTGTTTTTTCTGTTTCGCCAATTTCGTTTACCGGCGTTATAGGAATTCCACATTCATATTTTTGTTGGAAAATTTTACCATCGCGCTGAATAGTTGCAATAAACGATGAAGACAAAGCATTCACACACGAAACGCCAACGCCATGCAGACCGCCGGATATTTTATAGTTTGATTTGTCAAATTTGCCGCCAGCATGAAGAGTGCATAGCACCACTTCGAGAGTTGAAATTTGCTTTACTGGATGTATTCCGGTGGGAATACCGCGACCATCATCCAGCACCGAACATGAGCCATCAGCATGAAGAGTTACAATTACATTTTTGCAGAAGCCGGCAAGTGCTTCGTCTATAGAATTATCTACCACTTCTTGAATTAAGTGATGAAGCCCTCTGTCTCCCGTATCGCCTATGTACATCGCAGGGCGCAAACGCACTGCCTCTAACCCCTCTAATACTTTTATGCTCTCTTCTGAATAATTTTTACCATTCGTCTCGACATCCTTTTCAATATCTGACATTGTGCTGCTTTTGTAAAATTATTGGAAATTTCTTGGTAGAGTTGGTCCCTTCTGCTGCAAGAAAGGCATTGCAAAAATACGAATTTTTTTGCAAACAACAATACAGAACAAATAATGAAATTACAATATATTTCATTAAGTTACAGGTGATTAAATACTCTGTGAAACTGCTTTGATAAACAGCGGTTTCCAATTATTTTCCATCTGTTTCTAATCCAAGTTGAATACCGCAAAACAATTCGTAGAATTTTGTTGCAAGCATGAGGAATTTTTGAATATCTGCCTTCATTAAAACATGCTTCAAAGTTTTTTTTGTTGTTCAGTAAGAATAGGGTAATTTCGCAATTGAAATATTGACACTGTGATAATAAGCGATTACAGCAGTTTAGAAGATATATAATTATGAAAGATACGCCATGTCTGAAACTTTAAACATTTCTCACGTTTTTATGCCAAGGCATCAGGAAGAAGCCCAAAAAGAAGATTTCAGCGTGTTTCGCCATATTATTCAAAGCCGCGTCCGCATCTACGATGTCGACCGTCAAAGTATAGTGCATAACGCTGTATATCTTTATTGGCTTGAGGCGGCGCGTGTGGAATATTTTCGCGGGATAGGATTGCCTATTGATTTGCAAACTTTTGTTACAAAGCATCGCTTCGTAGTAGCGCGTACAGAGATAGACTACATATATCCTGCTTTTTTTGATCAGGAATACGAAGTTCTCACACGCGTTTCAAACATGAAAAACACGTCTTTTATTTGCGAGCAAGTTGTTCGGCTTTTAGATGGTGCTATTGTTATCAAAGCCAATAGTGTAATGGTTCACCTGAACGCAGCGCATCACAAACCAGAGCATATTCCCGAAAGCTACCGTGTACTTATTCGCGAATATGAAGGAGACAATGTTCAAATCGTTTAAAAAATAGTATAATTTGGTTTAGCCAATGGCGCGATGAATGGCCTCCAATAATTTATCCGATGTATATGGCTTCCCAAGAAACCATACATTGTCGCCTTGATCCACGCGATTGCCATTTTGCTTAAAGCCGCTTACAGCAATAATTTTAACCAGCGGGTTGATAGTTTGCAATGCTCTAATTGTGGCATTTCCATCCATATAGGGCATCATCATATCAGTAATTACAAGAGCTATATAATCCTTTTGCGTGGCATACATAGCCAATGCACTTGCGCCGTCATTTGCAGTTAGAACAGCATAACCGTTCAATTGCAAGGTTTGCCTTGTTACTTCAAGTATTGCAGATTCGTCGTCAATTACCATAATAAGCTGTCCGTTTCCGCTATAGTTGCGTTCTGTCGCTTGTTTTTCAGATCTCATTTCTTTCTGAGATACTGGCAAATATACTTTGAAAGTTGATCCCTTTCCAACCTCGCTATATACATTAATAAATCCTCCATGTCCTTTGATAATTGCTAGTGCTGTTGGCAGCCCCATGCCGGTACCTTTTCCGAACTCTTTTGTTGTAAAAAATGGCTCGTACAAACGGTCTACAACTGCCGCGCTCATCCCAATTCCTTGATCGGCAACTGATATGACAACATAGTAACCCGGATCTACACCAAATTGCATTTTTGCATATTGTTCGTCGAGAAAAAGCGACTCAGCCGTAATAGTGAGAGCTCCGCCATTCGGCATTGCGTCGCGCGCATTTACACAAAGGTTCATCATAATTTGATGAATCTGAGTGGAATCGGCAAATACTGCAGGCAAATCATCTGAAATTTTACTATAATAAACAATATTTTTTGGAAATACTTCTTTGATTATTCTGCCAATTTCATTAATGACATGACTGAGTTGAATAGAGAAACGCTCGCCTTCAATACCACGCGCAAAACCAAGCACTTGCTTAACCATATCAGAGCCGCGATTGACCGAAGATTTTAACATGGATAGCAGTACGGCTGATTTTTCATCGGGAAATTTTTTGCTTAATATCTCTAAGGACAGCATTATAGGCGTAAGGATATTATTTAAATCATGAGCAATTCCGCCTGCTAAAGTGCCAATACTTTCCAAGCGTTGCGAACGTTGAATTTGTTTTTCTATGCGCTTCTGCTCAGTTACATCGCGCGCAACAACCACAATTTGTTGCACTTTGCTCTTAGTTTCATCGAAAACTGGATTGGCAACAGCATCAATAAACCTCGTTTCACCGTCCTTAGTTACTATGCGTGATGTTGCAAATTGGCTTTCGCCAGTTGACACTACTTGGTGAAGAAGTTTAACAATATGCTCTCTGTCATTAGGATGTTGTGTGTCAAGTGATGATGTTTCAATTGCGTTACCATATATTTTTTGCAGCGAAGGACTAATATATAATCTCTTACCCTCTGTGTCAATAACGCTGATATAATCCGTAGTATTTTCTGCAATAAGACGAAATTGTTCTTCAGTTTTGCGCAATGCTTCTTCGGCAATTTTACGAGTAGTAATATTCATTACAGTCCCTACCATTTTAACAGGTGTTCCCGTTTCATCATATTCGGCGCTTCCATTGCTAGCCATCCACTGCGGATTATCTTGTAAAGAATATTTGCTTCGATATTCAACAGAAAGTATTGTACGCTCTTTTAGCGAAATTGATAATGCTCTGCGAACCATTGGAACATCATCTGGATGAACTGTATTAGCTATAGCATCTTTAATAGGAAGGATATGATCATTTTTATTTATTCTAAAAATATCATAACAGCGCTCCGACCATTCAACAGTATCGGTTTCAACATTCCATTCCCAAACTCCCATTCCTGCAATTTCGAGTGCAAAATCCAAACGCCGCTGGCTTTCTACAAATGCTTGCTGGGCAGTAATTCTCTCGGTTATATCTCGTATCAGCAGCAATACTTTATCATCGGCAAGAAATATGGAACGAGCTTCTGAATGCATGACGATATTATTTATAAGCAAGCTGTATTCGAATTTTTCTAATTTCCTGGTTTGCAATGTCTTGCGTATAGTTTCTTTAGTTTGCTCAGCAACATTAGTTGGCAATATTTCACTAATATTTTTTTGAAGGAAATTACTTGGTGAATCGTAAAGAATTGTATCGGAAGGCGCATGAAAATCTAGAAATACTCCATCGGAATTTAATTCGAACATAAGGTCAGGAATTGCTTCTACAATTGCTCGATTTCTTTCTTCGCTGACTCTGAGGGCTTCTTCTGCCTGTTTCGCTTCCGTCATATTTGAGAATAATGCAACAAAATACTCTTTTTCAGGGCTGAATAACGATAAACTATACCATCCGTTTGTTTGAGGCAAATACGTTTCAAATCGTTCTTGTATGCCTGTTATCGCCACTCGCGCATAACGTTGCAATATTTCAGGATTCTGCTCAAGAACTCCCGGAATTACTTCATTAAACGTTTTTCCTACAATATTGTCTATCCCAAACAATGATTTAAACGAAGGATTAACTGCTATATATTCAAAATCAATAGGTTTACCATCGCTATCATATTTAATCCGACAAAGCGCATACCCCTCAAGTAAATTCTCAAATAATGCATTGTACCGCTCACCGCTTTTACGTAGTGACTGCTCCTTTTGTAATAATTCAGATTTATCGCGAACTATTATAGAAAATCCTGTAACTTTTTTTGCATCATCAGTAATTGGAGATGCGCTGATAGACACTGCCAGACGCGCGCCATTGCGATGAATGCGTTCTGTTTCAAAATTTGTGATGCTTTTGCCGCTTAGAAGAATATTGCCGATTTGTTGAACTTCTTCAATCTTGTCTGCAGGTATTATGAATGATGTTGGCTGCCCAATTGCTTCTTTCTCTGTGTAACCATAAATTCTCTCGGCACCTTTGTTCCAAGTGAGTATTCTCTTTTCGGTATCTGTGCTGATAATTCCATCAGTTGAAGATTCAACTATTGCCGCAAGGCGCTGCATCATTATTCTGCTTTGTTTACGGTTAGTTACATCACGAAAAATAATATTTATCAGATTTTGTCCTTCTACTACGGTTTTGGACAGAGCGCCTTCTATTATTATTTCTCTTCCGTCCGAGCAAACTCCTCGCATTTCTCTAAGAATATCATCTTTAATTTCTTGAGTTTTATATTTATTCACATATACTTGATGAGTCGCTCGTCTATTTTCCGGCAATAACACGTCAAGTTTTTTCCCATACAAATCAACTTCTTTGTAGCCAAATATTTCTTCTGCCGATGGATTTACAAGTATAATATTTTGGTCTTCATCTATGCTTATTATGCCACCAATGGATGAATCTATGATGCTTTTTATTCGACGCTCGCTCGTTTGCAGCTTTTCGACATGGTTGAGAGAGCGAGCATTATAAAAGAGCAGGATGCTGAATACAATCATTATGAGCGATGCTGTTACTAACGGTTCACTATTAATATCTAATAAGCCAGAATTCATATATACTATTTCCAAACAAAGAGGAAATATTACAGCTACAGGAAGCATCAGTCGTAGTGTTCGACCTGCTGATGTATTTTCTGTCAGGATTTTCATAAGACCTATTTTAGGTCGGCTAATAAATGCTCCTATGCCTATTAACATTAGTGCAATTGAAGCATTGAAAGGAATGGGTGGAGAATTTTTACTAAAAACACTAATTTCCGTTTGTAAAAAATATCCAGAAACAGCAGTTATACCCAAAAAGAATACTGAAAGGAAGAGTATTTGGCTCTTATAAGAATGCAATCGGAATATTCCAATGCTCATTAATAGCAGAGATGACGCCGTCAAGGCAGACATGCTGCCAGACAATACTATATTCTTTATAGTGTCGTATTTAATATAAATGTCATCAATCCCTAATTCCAAATTGAAAATTATTTCTAACAACGTAATAAAACAATATATTAGAACAGTTATTGAAATTAGGTTTGCAAAGTAATTAGCATATTTGTTGCTCGGTATAAATATTTTGATAATATATGCTATGCTAATGAGAAAAAATCCAATTGAAGCGTTAAATCGTATTGGATGTGCGCCTAATCCAAAATTCACAAGAAAAGGAATATCCCAAAGCCAGCCAACAATTCCAAATAGTCCGATAATTAATGAGCATAAAATTAGCGACGCGCACAACCGTCGCAGAATCGTAAAAGTTCTCTCTGTAACAGTTAGCAAATCTTTCATATTTCTTCTTGAAATGGTTGGTAAATTTACGCACAAATTTTTGCGGTGAATAGCTCTGCTCTTTACTTCATCTTTAGTTCAGCAAATTTACAAAAAAAACATTTCGATTAGATTGAATACACAACTTATTTTACTACGACAACGAGTGTAATTAAAAATCAGTTCAAAACGAAGTTGTCAAAAAATTTGCCCGTTGCTTCAACTCATCAACATAAGCAATTTATTATTTAAGCACTTAGCATTTATTCCAAATATAAATTTGTTAAATTTTGTTTATCCCAACAGATTTGCTAAAATTTTTTCCTATTGAATGATTGGTGATTACTTTACTTAGTTATAATAAAACAATGAGTACAGCTTTTCGTTGTAAATAATTAGTTGCAGATTTGAATTGCATTAATACCTTTGAATGAAAAATTCAGTTAAACCATCTACACCAATCTAAATAATTTTTTAATGGAAGAAAGTAAATATATTCCCATAAGACCTGCTTTTTTAGGTGTTCACATTTTTGAAGATGTGCCGCTTGACGAATTACGAAATTACATTGATTGGACGCCGTTTTTTTTGTCATGGGAATTGCGAGGCAAATATCCAGCTATCTTTGATGACGCGCAATGCGGAGATGCAGCACAGAAGCTGTTTGAAGACGCCAATCAGATTCTCAATAAAATTATAAACGAAAAACTATTGACATCAAAAGCCGTTTGCGGTTTTTTTTCTGCAAATAGCGTCAATCACGATGATATTGAAATATATACAGATGATAAAAGAAATGAAGTTCTGATAACTCTTAATATGCTACGTCAACAAATTAAACGAGGGCAAAATCTTCCGAATCTTTGCTTGTCAGATTTTATTGCACCAAAAGAAACAGGCATTTCTGACTATATTGGCGCATTTGTGGTTACAGCCGGTATAGGCACAATCGAATTATGCAAAAAATACGAAGAGTTGCATGATGATTATTCGGCAATACTAGTCAAAGCATTGGCAGATCGTCTTGCAGAAGCAGCCGCAGAGTGGCTGCATGAACAGGTTCGCAGAAAGCTTTGGGGATTTGCTTCGAATGAAATACTAACAAATGAAGAACGCATAGCCGAGCAATATCAAGGAATTCGACCGGCGCCAGGTTATCCTGCATGTCCAGACCACACAGAAAAGAAAAAATTATTCGATTTGCTCGATGCTACAAACCACACAAATGTCATATTAACAGAAGGCTATGCAATGACGCCTGCTGCATCAGTAAGCGGATGGTACTTTGCTCATCCGAGTTCTCATTATTTTGGAGTTGGCAAAATAACTCGTGAGCAACTAGATGATTACGCACAAAGGAAAAGTTGGACAAATGAAGAAGCGGAACACTGGCTTGCAGCAAATTTGGAATACAACAGCTAAATTGTTTTGCATATCAATTCCAATATTTTTATTGATTATCTGACTTGTAAATCGCTGAGTATCACAGTAGAATGGCAAAGTCAAGAGTAAAGCGAAAAAATTCAATCATTCTGTTGCTAATAAGCAACATACATCAATAATTAATCATAAAGGAATAATTCAATGGCAATATATATAACTTCCGATTGTATTAACTGCGGCGCTTGCGAGCCGGAATGCCCAAACACTGCTATTTATGAAGCAGGATCGCCTTGGCAGCTAAATGGTAAAGAATATGATGATTCAACTTCGCCTGGCGGATATAAACGAGATTTTTGGTCTGCTGAATACTATTACATAGTTCCGGACAAATGCACAGAATGTAAAACTTACTATGACGAGCCGCAATGTGCGGCAGTTTGCCCTGTAGATTGTTGCTTGCCTGATCCTTTAAACGTTGAAACTGACGAACAGTTAATAGCAAAAGTAAAATATTTAGACAAAATTGAACCCGGGCGCAGACGTTAATAAAAGGAGAATGGATATATTATATGCATTAGGAGCAGTAATTGTCAATAAATTGAAAGTAATTTTTTCGGACTTCGCTAATACTTTTATTGACGATTATTTTTTTACGCAATTTGGAACAACGACCTAATAAACCTGTAAAATAGATGAAGATTAATATCGTCACGCAAGTTATATTACATTTTATTATCAAATATACATGCCCTCGCAATTTTACCCTATTCGCATAAAAGACATTAGGTCTGAAACTGAAAACTCGGCTTCCATAATCTTCGACATACCTGCGGAACTTCAAGATACATTTCGCTATAAGTCCGGTCAATATATAACTTTAAAAGTGTCAATTGACGGTAAAAGCTATAATCGAGCATATTCTCTTGGCAGCAGTCCCTTTGTAGATCAATATCCATTCGTTACTATTAAGAAAACAGAATATGGATTTGTATCACGATATATCATAGAGAAGCTTAAAATCGGAGATACTGTCCATTTAATGCCGCCTCTAGGAAATTTTACCATAGAAACAAACTCAAACTCGCAACGATTGATTATTATGTTTGGCGGTGGCAGCGGGATCATTCCCTTGTTTTCGCTTACAAAAACAATAATTTCTCAAGAACCTCGCAGCAACATAGTGCTATACTATGCTAACCGTAACGATAAAAATGTTATTTACGAACTAGAACTGAAAAAATTAGCAGAGCAATCTGGAGCCAGATTTCGTATTGTTTATTTTTTTGAAACGCCAAGCGATCGAATTGATGCTCATACAGGCAACATTACTGTAGAATATATGCACAATTTGCTCGCTGAAATTTACAACAAGGATTCACATTCCGCACAATTCTTCATTTGCGGACCTGCGCAAATGATGCAATTAATTGAAAATGTGCTTGCTTCGGAGGGTGTAGCCGGATCACAAATTCATCGTGAACAATTTGTAGCTCAACACGATCCTCCTGCCGAACTTGCTCCCGCTCCGCCGAAAGAGCGAGAAATATGCGTTTTTTTATACGGCAAAAAATATCAGATATCTGTTGCAACCGGCGCAACAATACTTGAAGCCGCTATAGATCAAAATCTGGATCCGCCTTATGCATGTCAAGTTGCAGCTTGTTGCACATGTCGTGCTAAACTGCTTACCGGCAATGTTCACATGGATAATAGAGAAGCATTAACAGACGAAGAGCTTGATGATGGATATATTCTAACATGTCAATCACATCCCATTAGTGATGATGTAGTCGTTGATTATGATCAATAATTGACAGATGCTATTTTTTTCTATCAATCAATTTTATTTACGCCTATTATTTATAGACGTAAATATTTCCCAAGATTGGATCGCGCGCATGATGGTTGGTTATTTGATTAATAACCTCTTGAGAAAATACTACTCCTGCAGAAAGAAGCTTTAAGCCGGAATTTGCATATAAATCTCGAAAAAGCGTCATTCCTTGCTGCACATCTTTTAATTCAATTGTTGTTACTTTTGATGATCGCAAAGTGCCATCTTCATTGGCTCGATATTCTTCGTGCAGCAATACAACACGTGGATCGTATAGGTGATTCATGCCATTGAATAATGAATCAGAAGCACCTTTTGCTCCTTTTGGCAAAAATATTGATAACTCTTCATAGTCGAGAACAACTCGAAGAATGCGAGAGCCAAGAGGCAGTTGCCACGCCTTTTTTCCTTGTGGAAATCCTGATCCGTCAAAATTTTCATACAACGACTCCAACAACACTCCTGCTTCTTTAAGCAATCTTGCTTTATTGAGTATTGCTGCCGCAGAGCTTGAAATTTGTTTAAGAGCCGAATGAACAACTTGTCCTTCTTGCATAACGGGCTGTAATTGTAAGCTTTCTGGCAAAAGTAAACGTCCTAAATAGCAGAATTTTGAAGCTAAACCGATATTTTGCAAATCACTTTTTCCAAGATCAATAAAATGCTTCGCAATCCACAGAGAAATGCTCTCAACGCGTTCAAACATTGTTATCAAAGTTGGAAATCTTGATTGCAATAAATCAGCGGCCAGATTAGCAATTTCAAGTAATTCTTCATCCTCAGATTCTTTCTGTGTTTTCTGATTTAGTATCTGACGCTGCAATGCCGCGGCACGCAATCCAACTTTCAATCTTGCATTTAAATCGTCAATTGTAAAGGGTTTCCCAATAAAATCATCAGCTCCAGCTTTAAATGCCTGAGTGCGAATTTCCGGCGTGGAAGTTGGAGAAGCGGCAACAACAATGCAGTAAATTGAAGACGTATGTGAATAGGTTTTTATAGAGCTGCATAGCTCTAAGCCAAATGTCGGCGTAATATTTGTATTTATGAGAACTAAATCAATATGAGATTTATCAGCAATTTTCCAAGCATCGTTTCCGGTTTTTGTTTTATAAATGCGAGAATTAGGCGCGATCCGAAGAATGTATTTTTCAAATGCATCCAACACTAATTGTTCGCTCTCTACAATCAGTATCTTTAACTCGTCTGTAATTTGCATACAAATTAAAAAATAATTATAACGGTCGTTGATTTCTATATCGGACAAGTATGCTAACGCGACGATTGCTTGTATCGAAAGGATTGGAAGGAACTCGTAACTTGCGATCTGCATAACCGGTAACGCTAACGATTTGTCCTTCCCAAAGTTTGTCGCTTTGTTCTAAGATTCTGCGCACTGCATTAGCTCGCTCATTCGATAATTCCCAATTAGAATAATTCCGTCCCTTTCCATATGGTCTGCTGTCAGTATGACCTTCCACTTCTATAAAATTAGGCATTGTGCCTAATTCGAAAGCAAGTTTTTGTATTAAGTCAACTGCATCTTTTGTAGGGCGCGAGCTTCCCACCTGAAAAAACTCTGTTGAATCAGATTCCAGCATTTCAATACGCAATCCCTCTTCTGTCAATTCAATTTTTAAAGATGAAAGAAGTTTTTTGATTCCGGGCTTTTCCTCAACTTGCTCTTTTAATATCTCATCAATTTTACTTCGCAATTCCTCCATGTTAGTGCTGTCTTTTGCAAATTCTATTTTTATTTTCGCCGAATCAGATACGCTCACTTCTATATCGGATTTTGCTCCCGGATTATTTCCTTCGCCGCGCGGAGGCAAAGGGGTAAATTTCATGTCTATCGGGACTCCTTTGCCAGTTGTAAAGCTAAAGACACCCGGTTCTTTAAAGAATTGCGCTATTCCCTTTTTTGTAGCATCGCTCAGACCAAGTATCCACATAACCAAAAAAAACGCCATCATGGCAGTTACGAAATCAGCATAAGCTACTTTCCATGCTCCTCCATGATGTCCTCCATGACCATGCTTTTTCTTTTTCTTTATAATAATCGGCTGTTCTGGATTATGTTCCGACATAACTTCTCGATGTATGTTATTTAAATCAGATTATAATTCGCAAAATATCTACATTACCATTTAGCAATACAAATCTACGATAATTGCTCGAAAATACTCGATACATTTATCTTCGCAATTCGTTAGTGACGAACATAAATAATAATATATGCTCCGTCAACTTGCATTTTGTTTAACAATGTTGATTTAGTAATGAAGAAATGACTGAGTGTATTTCCCTCGTAAGCGATTTTTCAACCAAGCGATCACAATTATCAGGCGGATTTAATTGCTTAGAAGCAAATAACGATACTATTCCCGTATTAAATTTCAATGCTTTTTTTGGCAATATTAAATGAGTTCCCATTATTGCAATCGGTGCAATCGGCTTGCCTGAGCGCAACGCTATAGAAACGGCTCCACGACGAAATTCTCCTAAAACGCCATTTTCTGATCGCGTGCCTTCAGGAAATATAATTACAGAACCGCCTTTGCGAATTGATTCTGCTGCTATTTCTATGCTTTCCATTGCATTGCGAGGATCTTCGCGCGTTATCGCAATAAATGGTGAAAGTCGAAGACACCACCCCAAAAAAGGTATTTTTTCTAATTCGCGTTTATACATAATATCCGCTTCACAAGGTAATGAAGCCAACAGAACCGGAATATCAAACAAACTTTGATGATTGCTTACGTAGACGCGAGAAACACCATCAGCATACTGTTCAAGCCCTTCTGTATGGATCTTAACTCCGCAAACAAACAGCAGTAGCCTTGACCAATTGCGAGCAAATTTATAAAATATCTTTTTTCCCATTATCAGCATTGCAAGCATTACAGCAGTTGCATAAACTATTGTAAGCAGCACAACGGCCGTTACTTGCAAAATAAATAATAGTTTTCTCATTGTATAATGTCAGCCAAAAACATTCGCAAATTTATAAATATTTTCATATAAACTCGTGAAATGGTTTTATGTTGAGTTAAATATAAAAATAAACAGCCCTATCCGATTGTGGGACGGGCTGTTAATGTTGTGATCGAAGAAAAGTGAGAATTTCTTATGGAAATATCCCAAGTTGTTGATAAGAAACAGCAATTTTATTAATTGCGCTCACAAAAGCTGCAGTTCGCATATCGGTTATTTTGGGATTGTTGCGCCAAATTGACATAATTTCGAGATACGAGGAAATCATTGTGTCTTCAAGACCAGAATTAACCAAATCCTCTTCATCGGCTCCTCGAATAATTATGTTTCTTTCTTCAACGGTTAGAGATTTTCCTGTCATTTTCTCCACCATCGAAACAAGCTGCAAAGTGCTCCGCTCTTCAAAGCGCTTATCCATACGCCCAAAACGAACATGCGATATATTTTTAAGCCATTCAAAATATGATACAACAACACCGCCTCCATTTAGGTACATATCAGGAATGATAAGTATTCCTTTTTGTAAAAGAATTTCTTCGGCGTTGGCGGTTACAGGACCATTTGCGCCTTCAGCAACAATTTTACATTTCAGGTTAGGAGCATTAAATTTATGAATCTGCGATTCTAAAGCACAAGGAGCGAGAATATCACATTCCCATTCAAGCATGGAGTTTCCGTCTTTTATTGTTTCGCCGCCGGCAAAGCCGACAATGCTTCCGGTTTGATTACGATGTTCTAAAAGTGCTTGAATATCAATTCCATTCGGATTGTGGACTGCTCCATCCCATTCAATAATCCCAATTATTACTCCGCCTCCTTCATTGAGAAATTTGGCTGCATGATAGCCGACATTGCCAAAACCTTGCACAATAATACGCTTGCCTTCAAGTCCCGGTGTCATGCCGAGTTTTTTCATCAATTCAAGATCATTCACAGCTTCACGAACGCCAAAAAACAGACCTCTGCCAGTTGCTTCGGTTCGACCACGAACTCCACCTTGTGGAATAGGTTTGCCAGTTACACAAGCTAACGCATCCATTTCCTTACCGGAAAAGGCGCGATATGTATCAGCGATCCAAGCCATTTCTCGTGGTCCGCTGCCATAATCAGGCGCCGGCACATCCACTGACGGTCCAATAAAATTTTTGTGAATTAGTTCAACTGTGTAACGTCGTGTAATGCGTTCCAGCTCTTCAACAGTATAATTTTTAGGATTTATTTTAATTCCGCCTTTTCCGCCGCCAAAAGGCACATTTACTACTGCGCACTTATATGTCATAAGTGCTGCCAGAGCCATTACTTCGTCTTGATTTACCATGTCGCTGTAGCGGATGCCGCCCTTGCATGGCAATTTGTGATGGCTATGCTCGCAACGAAAAGCAGAAATTACCTCGATTTCGCCTTTTATTCGAACAGGAAATTGCATATAATACACAGAATTACAAACACGGATTTGGTCAATCAGCCCTTTTGGATGATCAAGCAAAGCTGCAGCTTTGTCAAAGTTGATATTTACCGATTCAAAGAACGGCAGATTTTCAACAAATTGAGTGCTCATTTTATCACTTATATTAATTAATAAATTATGAATTAGTCAAGATTAATATATTAAAGATTGCCACGTACTTCTTGCTCGCGTTCCAATGACTCGAAAAGCGCTTTAAAATTGCCTTTGCCGAATGATTTTGCCCCTTTTCTTTGAATAATTTCATAAAAGAGCGTTGGCCTATCTTGCACTGGTTTTGTAAATATCTGAAGCAAATATCCTTCTTCGTCGCGATCTATAAGAATATTTAAATCTTTAAGAGGCGATAAATCTTCTTCAATAGCGCCGACACGTTCTAAAACTGAATCATAGTACTCAGAAGGAACGCGAAGAAACTCTACACCTCGTTTGCGAAGCTCTGACACTGTCGAAACTATGTCTTTAGTTGCAACAGCAATATGCTGAACGCCCGGACCATGATAAAATTCCAAATATTCATCAACTTGTGACTTACGTTTTCCTTTTGCCGGTTCGTTTATCGGGAATTTTATATATCCTGTTCCATTAGAAACTACTTTGCTCATTAATGCAGAATATTCTGTAGAAATATCATTGTCATCAAAAGTTAAAAGCAAAGAAAATCCCATCACATCTTCATAAAATTTCACCCATTCATCCATTTTGCCAAGCTCAACATTTCCAACACAGTGATCTACATACTCTAAGCCAATGGGAGAAACAATCATAGAACTTTCAGCCGCTTGATAGCCGGGCAAGAAAGCGCCTTTATAGTTTTTTCTTTCTACAAATGTGTGGATCGTATCGCCATACGTATGGATAGAAGCAATTTTAACTTCTCCAAATTCATCATGTAGAGTTTGTGGTGACGAAGCACTTTTTGCGCCTCGCTTTGTAGTTTCATTCCATGAATACTCAGCATCATCAACCCATAGCGCTAAAACTTTTACTCCGTCGCCGTGCATTCGTACATGTTCAGAGATCTGAGAGTTTGGATCGAATGGAGACGTAAGCACAAGGCGTATTTTTCCTTGTTGAAGCACATACGAAGTGCGGTCGCGTACTCCTGTTTCGAGACCTGCATATCCTATCAATTTGAAGCCAAATGCCGACTGATAATAATACGCGGCTTGTTTCGCATTACCGACATAAAACTCAATATAATCAGTGCCGTTAATAGGCAAAAAATCTTGCGCTGCAACATGTCCTTCTTTGGCTAACTCCGATTTTGTTTGCATGTTATATCCTTTTGTTTTAAATACGTTAAATAATGATTATTAATATGTGTGCATATTCAATTTGCTCAGTTATTTATTATAATTATTTTATTGATTTATCTTTCTTATTGAGGGAATTTCTTCTGCTACTTCTTTCATTGCATTGCAAAAATTTGCATTACTTTTATCAGCGCCTGTGCTGACACGAATACAATGAGACAAAGAAAAACCTCCGGCGAGAGGCCGAGTAATAAATCCTTTTTTCAATAATGCGAGAAACACCGACTGAGCTGTTTCTTGCGTATTGCAATCAAGCATGATAAAATTACCAGCGGTCTCTGGACTATAAACTCCAATTTCTTGCAACATATATTGATAAAGTTTCAAACCACGTGCATTCAATTCAAGCGTTCTCTTTAAAAATTCTTTGTCTTGTAACGCTGCAATTGCCGCTGTTTGACCTGCTATATTCGGCTCAAATGGCAATTTTGCTTTAATCATTGAAGCAATCACATTTTTATCGCCTATTCCATATCCAACACGAAGCCCAGCAAGCCCGTAACATTTGGAAAATGTTCGCAGTATCAGAACATTTGGCCGTCGCAATAACATGGCATCAGGATATTGCTCCGACAGATAAGCACTATATTCAAAATATGCTTCATCGAGTATTACCAATGTTGTTTCAGGAACATTATCCAATATATAAATCAATTCATCACGACGCAAATATGTGCCTGTTGGATTATTTACATTTGCAATGTAAAGGATTTTAGTTTTTGGAGTTACCGCATCAGTAAGCGCTTTAGCATCATATCTGTAATCTTTAGTTAGAGGCGTGTATGTTGTTTTTGCTCCAGAAAGAGATGCTGCCACTTGAAAACCAATAAATGTCCCTTGTGAAGAAACAATCGTATCGCCGTTATCTATAAATGTTCGATGTGCAAGATGCAGAATTGCGTCGGAACCGCTATGACTTATAACATTCTCAACTCCTACGCTAAGATGCTCCGCCAAAGCTATTCGCAATCGCATTCCGCCATCAGGATACAGCGAGAAGTCATTATCATGTAACGAACGAAGAGCATATGCTGCAAACGGAGATATTCCAAGCGGATTTTCATTGGAAGCGAGCTTGACTGCTTGTGTAATTCCATACAATCGTGCGATGTCTTCAGGTGTTTGTCCGGGTTTGTAGGGTATTAACTTATCAATGTTAGAAGTTGGCTTGATCATATTTCGTTTCATTGCTTGTATAACTAAGTGCAAAACTACGAAAAGACCTTGAACTTTGCCCTATTCGCTGTCGTTCTTAAGTAGTCATCAAAAACAGTTCTTTTCACAGTGCATCTAGAGAAAATTGAGCTATCTTCAATATGTCTTTAATCTGTATGATAATGCAAGGGCATTTCTTTAATATTAGAAGCAACAATATAATTATTTGCAAGGCGGCTGCTAAATGAAAATATATATTATAATTGCATTATATTCATAATTTACTATTATATTTTATATGTTGAAAACTGTAATAAAGAGCAAACTATGATCTATAATAACAAGAATTATTAATATAAAATATTATTGTAAAACAGCATCAGCTCCGTAGTCTTCAATTTTACGAACTTTTACAGCAATATCTTCCCCGGTTTCATTTTTATTTATAGAAAATTCTACTTTATCGCCAACATGTAATTGGCTAAAATCAGAATTTGTCAACTTGCTGAAGTGAAAGAAAAGATTGTTCGGCGGATATTTGATAAATCCATATCCATTTTTCAAACTAAGTATATAGCTTATAATGACTGTGTTGCTTGACAAATTTGATTTTTTTTGATCGAAATTCGCTTCATTAATAAATAAGTTCTCATCATGCAAAATGTTGGATGATTGAGAAAATGACAACTTATTAGAAGTTAAATTGTCGTCTTCACTCGACATATCAGAATCTATATCAAATATGCTGTCATATTTTTCTGCTTCAAAATTACCAATTACTTCTTTTGCGTCGGATTTAATAGATCCTTGTACAAATATGTTTTTTATAATACTTGCATATTCTTCATCAGGATTTTCTATAATTTTATGCATGGCAATAGGATAACTGGCTTCGTTAAGTAATTCATGCGATGTTCGTGTATAAACTGTATTGCCTTCTTCATTGATAAAATCAAATTCCCAGCTTAACACCATCATTCTGCTTCCCAATGAATTTACTTTCCGAATCAACGGCGCATAATCTCCGTCTGAAGCGATAAGTACTACAACATCAAAATGTTTTAGCACACATAATTCATACGCTTCTAACGCAAGCCAAACGTCAATTCCTTTCTCCATTTTTTTCCCGCTCCACGAGCTTCTCAAGGGAAGGTAATGTGTTACAACACCTTCACTCATTAATATATCGTCAAAAACACGGTCATAGTATATCTGATTCTCAGTTGCTTCACCTGCATAAAGCCGACCTTTGAATAAGTGACAGTCGACAATCTGACAATTTCGCACATCACGATTTTCTTCATCTGCAACAACATGACGAATAAAATCATGCAAGCCAGAAATTCGAATTCTGCTATGTCGCGGATGATTGAAATAGTAATAATTGCTTACATGTTGGAAAAAACTTCCATCATAGAACACTCCAATTTTAACTAAAGAAGCAGAATTATGCAACACTATTATTCTCCAATATCTTATAATTTATCTTAATAATATTTGTCAAACTATAACTCTAACTGCATATATTTAAACTTACAATATTTTATATTAACTAAACTGACTATATTTATTTATTAGATACGACAACAACTTCAATTCTTTGTTATTTCATCATACTTAACGATTCGTATCAGGAACACGCCAAAAGAAAACAAATCCAGCCTTTTCACCTATTTCGTGAATATTCTTGTGTTGCCTGCATATATGAGCATCTTGCATTTTACAAACGAAATAAGCGGGCTTGTCAATGTCGCCATCAAACAACCAGTTCTCGAAATCATCAGGCAAAATATCGAGCGATGAAGGCGCAAGACAGCGAGGCTTTTTAGTATAAAACAAATGTGCGTAGCTCTTGAATCCTACGGGTTTAACATAGCAGTCCTTATCTTGTAAAGATTGATAGAATTCAACAGCCGATGCTTGTGTATATCCTTCAATTTTAGGAGCAATAATCGGTAAAAATAACCAAGATGAGATTACTGTCGAAGCAAAAAGCACAATTATTTTTGAACGGTTTGGCAGAAACAAAGAAACTATAATTGCAAATCCAAACGTTATCCCTATAGTAGTTTCCCATTTTCCCCATTGTACTGGAGCCGTTAAATTTGCTCTTGCAAATTCATCGTTGATAAATGGAAGCAAATTGTCTTTAAATAGACCAATAACCGGAATTGCTGAAAAAGCCAAAGCCCATAAAATGCCAAATATGCCTACTATTGCTGAATGTATTTTTTTCCACTTTATCGTACCTGATAATATTTCATCTAACCAATTGGCAGCTAAAAATGCAATAGGAAAATAACAAAGAGATGAATAATGCACTATTTTTGTTTTTACGATTGAAAATATTGCTAAGACGACAATTAGCAGAACTATATTCCATAGGCGAACTATTTTAAAAGAATAATTCTTTTCAGCTGTAAAAAATGACCATAATGCAAAAACCGAAGCAGGAAAGCAGCCGAACAATAATACAATAAAATGATAATAAAACGGGCCGCTGTGTCCAGCATCGCCTGTAGTAAGTAGTCGTATTTGATACCGAATAAATTCTGATACGAACCATGTTCCATTACGCAAAATATCAATCCCAAACCATAACCCTGCGGTTAATAAAGAACAAATAAGAAAAACAGCCCAAAATGGAAGCGAAGAAATTAGATATTTTCCATAAATCTGAAAAAATTTTCGTTGCAATGCCGAATGTTGTATTGTATTTTCAGTTACAGAAGAATAAGCATTCTGTTTAAAAAATACAATACTCATCACAATTAGCATTGCAGTGCTTGAAACCAACAAAGCAACTGGTCCCTTTGTCAGCATTGCTAAACCAATAAGAATGCCTGCTAATGCTGAATTTCGAAGTTTTTTATCCTCTTTTCCTATGGCTAATGTCATTATCCCTGAAAAGATAAGAAGATTAAATAAAGGATCTATAATAGCCGAACGAAAATATAAATACGGCAAAAATGATCCACAATAGGAAGCTACCCATAGATATCCAAATCTTCTTGAACGAATGTGCTTTCCCCAAAGAAATAGTAGAGGCAGCGTAATAATGCCAATTAAAGCATTTGGCAAACGCGCCGCAAATTCATTCACTCCAAATATAGACATCAAACTGGCTTGCAGCCATATAAATAATGGCGGTTTTTCCCAAAAAGGTGAATAATCAATCTGAACACGCAAATAATCGCCCGTTGTCAGCATTTCTCGAGCGCATTCAGCAAAATTTATTTCATCCCAATCAAACAGCCGTACATTACCCAAAAATGGTATAAATAATATGGCTGCAACAGCCATAATCAATAGCACATCTTTTTTTACGCTCATCAAATATCACCGCCAATTAAATAATGCTAAAATTCAATAGATGCCGAAGCAATTGCCAGTAATCTGTCGGTCTCTTCTGCTACTGATGATTCAGCAATCAATCTGATTATCGGCTCAGTGTTAGAAAGCCGCGCATGAATCCACGAATTTTCAAATTTGAAATATCGTCCATCTTCACGACTAATCACAGCGTTAGGAAAAGTTTGTTCTAAGCGTCTGAAAATCTCGGCTTCATCTCCTTTGATTGAGGTTTTTATTTTTTTCATCTTATATTGAGGCATTGTGGCTAATAATTCTGATAATGTGCCTCCAAATTCTGTAAGCAAATGTATTATTAGAGCTGAACCAACCAAAGAATCGCGCCCATAATGGCATGAAGGAAAAATTACGCCTCCGCTTCCTTCGCCTCCTATTGCTGCATTAAGACGCTGCATAGCACGAACAACATTAATTTCTCCGACAGGAGATCTAAATGTTTTGCCGTAATATTTACGTACAATCGTGTCTACAGCGCTTGTTGTCGAGTAATTTACCACACAAATAGGGTCATATCCCTTTGTCATTCTGGCTGAGAATACCGAAGCTGCTGCCAACGTTATTGTCATTTCTTCATTTATAGGATTTCCCTTTTCATCAATAAGCGCCAATCGGTCTGCATCAGGATCAACAGCAATTCCGAAATCAGCGTTGTGTTTTTTTACTGCTTCAGCAATATCTTGTAGATGAATTGGCAGCGGTTCAGGCGTATGTGGGAAAATGCCAGTTCCATCACAATATAATGGTATTACTTCGCAATTCAAAGCTTCTAACAGCGAAGGTATTGCAACGGAACCTGCAGCGTTTACAGCATCTACCACTATGCGATATTGCTTTTTTTGCATATGCTGAAGCGCTTCATTAGAAAATAATTTTACTACTTCAGAAATATGGCGATTGATAATATTTGGAATGGAATATTGTACAACGGAAGCTGTAATTATTGGAAATTCTAAAGGCTTATCTAAGTATGACCAAAATGTATGGTTTTCATCGTCATCTAAAAATACTCCGTCGCTTCCAAGAAATTTCATTCCATTCCATTCAGAAGGATTGTGAGAAGCCGTTAGAACAATGCAGCCTGCAACATCATTAGTCATTTCTGCGTAGATTTGTGCTGTTGGTGTTGGCGCTATTCCTAAAATATGGACTTGGCGTCCCATTGCTGTCAAAGTGCCGACAGCAATATTTTCCATCCATTTTCCCGACGGTCTGCCATCGCGAGCAATGGCAATTATACCGTCCGGAAGATACTTAGCAAAAGCGGCACTGTAACTTGATATTATATTGGGTGTTAACGCATCCCCTTGAGTGGCGCGAACTCCTGATATTGAGCGTATAAACGGCATAGTATTCCAAAATACGTTAGTTAATTTTATTCAAAAATACCTTGAAAGCACGGCAAATGGCAACAATTCACAAAAAATTTTCGACTGATAAAAATGCCTTAGAAATTAAACAGTATATTGATGAAACATTTCTATCACGCAAAGAAGTAAAAACTCTGATTGAATCGGCAATTTGGGTTGGATTTACACTTCATATTTCTTCAAAATTCGGCAAAGGCACTTTAGAAGCACGAGACAATGAGGCAGAAATTAATATTGAGCTGTCTTTATTTGGCAGTGCTGCAAAGAAAGCAATTGAATCAACAATAGAAAACAATTTTAAGGAACTAGGGCCATAATACTCTCTTTATGGCTCCATAACTTTTAATTTTGCCTTATTGCATCTTGACAACCGATTTCCTTTCATTTGGCATAATTATTGAGTAATGATTGAGTGTATTTTACACAAATATCACTTACATTGTAATTAATTATTATGGTTACAGTATTTTCATACCGAATGTCAACTATGCTTGTAGTAGTTTTTTCTGCATTTATTTTTGCTGCAAAACTATTGCAAGCAGCCGAACCGGCAACAAAATTAGCGCCCTATCCTACCAAAGCGGAGTTGGAACGATACGAAGATAATGAAGAAATGTACGCTTCCCTACTCTTGGAATACTATCGTACAGCATCTGTTCTGGAAGCTCAGCTTCATTACTGGGGAGTCGCACCTAATACTACAGTTGTCATGCCAACGCTTGACGAGATCACTTCGCAAGAGACAAAAACACTCAAGAAATTTCATTCGATAGCGTCGAAGCTCCTAAAACAAATTGAACAGCTGCCCGAAGAAGAATTGCACGCCCATTTATACGATATTGAAAAACGTTTGATTGACGAACGCAAGACAAACGCTGAATTGCACGTCAAGAATTTTGAGTTGGAACTTAAATCGCAAAGCGCTGAGTCGTATGCCACACGAATTTATGAAATAATCAAGCAATTCGACGGAATGAAACGCGAATTAGATTCAATTTCTTATCTATACTATATGCTTAAATTTTCATCAAATTCAGCAATGGTACGTGCTTTAGACGATAGTTTTATTCCATCTATTATGCTTTCCAATTCTGGGCAAATTCTCTCTTTTGGCGCTGATGGAATAAATACTGATCTATCTTATGGCGCTAAAGCAGAAGTTAATCTAAATACATTCTCAAATATCGGAAAATACCTTGATGTATGGTTTGCATATTTAATGCCGCAAATAAAATCGAATTCACTTTATAAAACAACAGGCACGCCTTGGAGAGAGTGGAATTCAAACATCTATTCTTTAGGCGTAAATTTAAATTTTCACGATATTATTGATCTCTATCATTCAAAAGCAGGGATTAAAATCGGCGGCGGATACTATTGGGGCAGTGCCACTTCGCCAAATATCGGCCTGCCGAAGGTTGACTATAAAGGTGGAACTTTAAATTTAGAGTTAAATTTTTCGAAATTAACAACGATTAGCCCTGCAAATTTATATTTTAATTTTGGCGTATTATTCCCGACGCGACAGATGATATACTCTGATCCTGTGCAGCCATTAAACATATATAAATCAACAATTACTACCTATGGAATTGGCTTGCGATTTAACGTGTTGTAATAACATATATTTGGAGAATAATTATGTTTAATGTAAAATATATTGCATCGCTCGCATTGTGTTTGTTTGCGCTTAGTAATTTATCAAATGCAAACGAACTTGGCAAGCGGTATTTGAAACTTGGAAATACATATCGCGAATCGTCAAAATATGATAAATCAGAAGAATACCTAAAACGAGGTGAAAAACTCGTGAAAGGCGACAGTTATTGGTCGGCGGCGGCAGATGAATATTTCGGCTATCTCTACAGAGACATGGCAAAATCAGGAGAATATTCTTCGAATACACAATATTTTTATGCTCTTGCCAAAGAACATTTAGAAAATGCCTTGTCTAAATACCGTAAAATTATAAAACAATCCGATGGAAGTCCTTCTGCTCTCAATGGCTTACAAAATGCCATTGATGATATAAACAATATGATGACAAACGATAAATTGCCCACAACTGGAATTGCCAATAATTATGGGCGAGATAGTAAAATTGTTAATCTTGACAATTCAAAACTTAAAAATATTCCAAATGATTTGCCTACGACAATGGAAAACTTTAGCGCGGTCAATAATCGGCTAAAAGATTTTCAAACGTTGAACACGCGATATCCTAAACTACAGGCAATTAACTTAAAAAATAACCGCATATCTTCGATTGCCAATGGGTTGGGCAATATTGTCAATTTGAAATATCTTAATATGTCAGGAAACCGTATTAAAACTATGTCCGACGACTTATCCTCCCTAAAAAAAATTGAGGTTCTTGATTTGTCGAACAATAAACTTCGTAGTATTCCAACTACATTAACAGCTTTGCAATCGTTAAAAGTATTAGATATTTCAGGCAATAACATACCTTTTTCACAAATTGCCACACTCATAAAAAATATGCCTTCAACAAACATTGTTTTCGATCGCTATATTCGCGAATCTGACGAAGATAACAGCGGTGAATAATTCATTATTGCCGCCAATTTATTCTTTCGTTTCAACAAATACTTTGTCATTTTCAATACCCATATATGGGCCTTGTTTTACACTGATGCATTGCATATCCTCAGTAACACGTATTGCATGAACACCATGAATCAACACAATTCCATCGCCTTTTCTTAATGTTATTTCTTCGAGCATTTCACCATTGTCTGCATAAAGCTCGACTATCACCTCTCCTCGCTGAACTACAAACATCTGCTGTAAATCCGTTATTTCTCTTCTAAATGGCTTATGGTAATGAGGCGGCTCAACAAAACCTGCTTTATGCGCTAATATACCAAACTGGAAAGAAGATTCAGCCGGCGAATAAAATGTAGTTTGATCTACACGAACATCTGAGCGAAGCACTTCTGCATATCGAACTCCGTTATAAACTATACTTTGCATTATTGTATTTCCGTAAATTGCAAATGACTGACAACTGAAAATTGCGATTCATGTGTGCCATGTCTAAAACGCGGCTTGGCTGGATAATATGCCTCTTCAGGAGGCAATTCCCTCAATACTCCTTCGGCAACATCGCTTCTTACAAAAAAAGCATTATAACCATTGGAATCGCAGCCAACAAGTATAAAACCTTTTTTGCACATCAATTTCGTTAATGCAGTAAGCGATGCTCCGTGATACCAGCCGCTTTTATGATAATCCATGCAATAAAACTTTGGATCGTATGGAATAGTAATAGAGCGTTCCGGACCAAATGAAGGATTGTATTCTAAAATAACAATGCGTGGTTTTATTACATTTAATCGTTCCATAATCCAATAATCATTGCCGTCAATATCAAGCGAGAATACGTCAAGCTCTCCTGTGGCTCTCATCTGAATAAACAATTCATTGATATTGTCAATTGTTACAAAGGATTGCTCTACTCGCACTTGTGGCAAATGCGCATAGAATTTTCGAGCAGCATCCACTTGCTGGCTATTAGCGTCTATCAACAGACCTTTCCATCCATGATTTAAAGATAAATTTGCTGTGTTGCATTCATCGCCGCTGCCTATGCCTATTTTAATAAAGCGTTTATGTACTACGCCTACACGTGAAAGCAACCCCAAGAGAATACCGTCCTCTCCACTTTTAGAATAAATTTTAAATTCAAAATTGCGAAGCATGTCAACTTGATATTTTATCTCATCTGTATTTATTAAAGCGCTTTCAATAAATGGTTTTATGGATCTCGATGCCATTGAGGTAGCATAGAGCGCCATTGGATTGTGAGGCATAATTTTCAGTTCGCCTTGCAAAGCGACAAATGCCTCGTCAATGCGTCCTAATCGCCATAGACAAAGAGAACGAAGATATTGCACATTCGGCAGTTGAGAATGGGTAATCATTGCTTCATCGAGATAGTACAAAGCTTCAGTAAAATTATTATTCTGCATTGCATTTTGAGCTTTTTCAACAAATCCATAAGCTCGTTTTTGCAATATTTCTTCAGGCATCATATCATTGGGATATGGCGCAGTGGCATTTTGATTATCCATTGCAGCGTGATTCGTTTTTATGTATTCTTCTTTTATTTCTTTTATGGATTTATCTTTATTTGATAAAATTATATCGTCATGAGAATTACGATAAAATATAAAAGTTTTTTCAACATAATCAGATTGCATATTCTCTGCAATTGTCAATGCGTTTTTTAGAATAAATCCATGGTTAATAAATTCATTAACAAATTCTTTCTCATTAAATAGTAATTCCATTATTTCGATTGAATAAGCTTTCTTTTTAATGTATTGTGTTTGTCTATTTAAGCAAAGCGGAGTTCTATGAGCCAAAACCCATGTTTTGGCAACACGACATGTTTCGGCAATTTGTGAAGAATATTCTGTTGAATATTGCAAAACTCCCGCAGAAAATACCGCATCGAATTGCTCGTTTGCGAAAGGAAGCGAAGCGCCATCGGCCACAATAAATTCACATTTTGGATAGTAGTTTTCCGCCATTTTAATAAAATCAGGAGAAATATCTGCTCCTATATAATTTATATTTTTACCGGTAGAATATTCCAATACTTCAGAATAATAACCGCTCGAACAGCCAATTTCCAATACATTTATTCCATTGAAAGCAATTTCTTGGAATGCTTCGGCTGCAATTTTATATGGCAATGGCATATTGCCTTTATACATCTGAGCAAGTTCCTGCTGCACCAAAGCTCTTTGTTTTCGCGGAATTTCCTTGTCAAGCCAGCCATGCCGCAATGAAGCAGTAATATCTGATTTTTTAATTAGGGTATGATCTGTTGAAATATTATAGGTGGAAATGCCTTTGAAATATTCAGTTTCGCGTTTATAGCGCAGATGGCGCTCAAATCGCTCGGCAGTTTGTTTCATTCTTTCTGAATAGGTATGTTCAGAAAGTGTTCTACGCTGTCCGGCAGCAGCAATTGCGGCAGTTTCGGTGGGATGTGCTTCGTAATATCGAATCATTTCCACACATTCTAACGGAGATGAATATTCAATTATTTCTTTGCCCGATTCAAACAATTCGCCTTGATTTTCCTTAGCATCCGTTATAAGTAAAGCGCCACATCCTGTGGCTTCAAACAAACGCATATTATTTGCATAATTAGCTGAAACAGCAACCACATGCCGATTTATAGTAATATTTGAGCGATTAAGAAGTTCAAACATTTCCAAGCCCCAAGATTCTCCATTGTGCTTCGGTAGTATCGGCGAATTTTTTGCAAGGTTCTCAACGCCATAGCCCCAGAATTTAATATCTGTTTCAACTGCCAAATATTCTAGCAAAGGCGTGTATTTGCTGTGAACAGGAGAAATTCCGCCGATAAAGCTGCAGTCAATATCACGATATTGTTTATCTGTAAGTTCACAGAGTATTCGTTTTTCAAAGGCAAGCGGTTGATAATATGCCGTTATTCCTAATTTTCTGAAGTGTTTTACGTAGTGGGGCAGCGAAGATATAATAATGTCAAAACCTTGAAAATGTACATTTTCAGGAATTACTGTTGCTATTTGACCGGCTATAATATTTACGTGCGGACGAATTGTGTCTAAAAAATCTTTCGACGCAATTGATAAATCATGGAAGTATATTACATCGGGTTTGTAGTGTGCAATTTGATCAAGAGCAAGATGCAACCCATGTGTAGTTTTCGAATTCTCTTTTGCCCAGGCAGATTGGAGCGGTACTGCATTCAAAATCAGATCATCTGTTTTCCAGCCATTTTGCCCTAGATTGTAGGAATAAAAATCGCTGTCTCCAAAACGAGCATTTCGCAGCACATTTAACTGTTCGTTGTATGAAGCACTTGCTAATAATGGATTTGCAGCATACGCCGATTGTAAAAACGCTGGATAATAAAGATTAAGAAATAAACAAGAATGCATAGCAGCATTTATAAAATTTTACATTTTTTTTTTGCTCATGTATTTATGATGCAGGGGAATGTCCATTGATTCTCGTTTATATAAATTATGTCGCAAAGGATGATCGAGAATATGTGCCGCATACATTTGTTTGTAAAATGGCGATGAATGGATCGCCCTATCGCTTGGCAATGAACGGTCAATATCAATTTTTCTCCATTCATGTTCAAAGTTAAATTCTTCAATTGCAGCAAGCTCTCCGCACCAGCGATTGCTATAATAAAATATTATGTCATCAAAATATATTGAAGTTGCAGGAAGATAAAGTTTAGGATTTGTAGCGTCAAACAGTCGAAGTGCGGCTTTTGTGCCGGAGTAAATATCAACATCAATAGCGATAAATCCGACTGGCGCTGTTTCTGTAAGTGTCCGAACAAATCCGCTGATTGTGTCTTCAATATTACCGAAAATAATTGAAGCTCGACCATTCATTTTCTTTTGCAGAGAATCGGTGTCGCCCATTGAAAAATCACCGGGAATCCACATTTCTGGATGATCTTTATAGGTTAATCCATCAGGAATACCAACGCCGGTGTCGAATCCATAAATATGCATTTTTATACCGGTTTCAGCTGAAATCATAGAAGATAGATTGCACATATTTTCTAATCCGGCGCCGTGAGCCACTCCGAACTCACAGCATGTTACTTCTGAAATGCCAAAGTATTTTGCAGTGTCGGCAGCGCGCAGCAAACCATAAGCGTAATGAGGGCGCGAGAGCAAGCCGAATTCTTCTTTCTCTCGCATAGATCCAAACAACCGCGTTAATTCGCGTGCAATCAGCGAAGAAAATGACCAATGTCCAAATTTCGTCAGTAATGAACTCATTGAATTTTGCATATCTTAAATTTCTAATCTGATATTTTCGTTACAACTAAATTATGAAAACTTGTATTCACTTTTCACAAAATTAGTAACTTTACTATCGTATCTAATTATTATCTCATTTTTAATCTGCATTTGATTTTTTGCTTTATCGTATGCTTAACTTGTCAAGACCAATCATACTTGCCTCTCAATCTCCGCGTCGCAAATCACTGCTTCGTCAAATCGGACTCGATTTTATTTTGCAGCCATCGGATATAATTGAGGAAAATATGTCGTTAGACCTCTCTCCTATTGATTATTCTATCGGTTTAGCGCGCCAAAAAGCAGAAGATGTGGCTGGAAAACAAAAGGAACCGTCAATTATTATCGCAGCAGATACCATTGTTGTCATTGACGGCTGCATAATCAATAAGCCCAGAGACGCAAATCATGCTTGCGAAATGCTTCGCAAGCTCAGCAGCCGCACTCATACTGTCTACACAGGATTAGCGATTGCTCTATCGCCGGAAAACACGGTTGTGTGCGCGGCTCGTGCCACCAATGTTACATTTCGCTCACTCGAAGAGGATGAAATCAAAGATTATGTTGCCACTGGATCGCCTCTCGATAAAGCAGGTGCCTATGGGATTCAAGATGACTTCGGCGCTGTATTTGTGGAGCGCATAGAAGGTTGTTATTATAATATTGTCGGCTTGCCGCTTGAGCTTCTGTATCGAATGCTTCGGGAACTGCCGATATAACATTAAACTGCGTTTAATTCAGAATTTAGTTATTCTATATGGTAGTCGTCAATTTTTCGATACAATGTCCTGTCAGATATTCCCAATAATTTTGCCGCCTTTCTTCTGTTTCCTTTAGAACGCTTCAACGCTTCATTTATCATTCGCTTTTCCATATCAACAAGGCGAAGATTTTGGTTAATTTCACTTATCTCTGTTTCAGCTCGATAATCAGCGACATTTCCTTCTTCATGATTTTCCACATTATTTTGTGACATTTCATTTTCATTATTTGATTGTGCAGTTGCATCGAAAATTTCAGAGGCATTGTCATTCATTTCCAATCTTTGATCAGCAATCATACCCATCATCATGGAAAAGCCACGTTTTAGATCATTAATATCTGCACGTATTTCTAGAAGGGAGCGATAGATTAGTTCAGCGCTATAATTTCCGGCACTTGATTCATAAAAATCTTGATCCGGCGTATATTTCATTGGCAAATCATGATTTGCTCCCTCAGTCAAAGCAGGGCGAATATGCGCTCTCAATACTTCTGGGGTTATTCGCACACCTCGTTCGAGCGTTACTACTGTTTCAATAAAATTTCTTAATTCACGCACATTTCCTGTCCACGGCAAATGCTCCAACACTTCCATGGCATCGTCAGAAAAACCGCCAAATGTCAATCCAATTTTTTCTGCTGCTTTCGCTGCAAAATATAATGCTAAATAAGGAATATCCTCGATATGCTTGCGCAAAGGCGGCAGAACAATTTGCACGGAATTAAGACGGAAAAATAAATCTTGTCGAAAATTTCCGCGTTTAACTTCGTATTCAAGATCGCGATTGGTTGCAGCAATTACTCGCACGTTCACTTGCCGAACATCCGAAGATCCAAGTCGCGAATATTCGCCGTTTTCAAGGATTCTCAGCAATTTGACTTGTGTCGCGATAGGCATTTCGCCTATTTCATCAAGAAATATTGTGCCATTGTGAGCGGATTCAAAGAACCCTTTTCTTTGTTCTGCTGCGCCCGTAAACGCGCCTTTTTCATGTCCAAACAACTCAGATTCAAGAAGTGTTTCGGGTATTGCGCCACAATTAACACTCACAAACGGATATTTTCTTCTCTTGCTAAGTCCATGCACTGCTTGTGCAAACACTTCTTTTCCAGTGCCTGTTTCACCAGTTATCAACACCGTAAGATCTGTTGGAGCAACCTGAATAAGGCGTTTGATTGAGAGCAGCATTGCAGGCGATCGTCCAACAATGCCAAAGCGCATTTGGAGATTGTCCAAAATATTATTTTCTATGTCGAAAGATTTAACAGCCATAAATAAGCGGGCATATATGCATAATAGGCGGCATTGGTTGCACCATACGCCGCCTATCATTAATCGTTCTTTCTTATTTCAACTCTTTTTTTGAAATAATTGAGAGGTTGTTGTCAAGCTCATACACAATAGGGGAGCCAGTTGCTATATTAAGATCCAAAATCTCTTCTTTGTTTAAATGTTCGATTTCTGCCACAAGAGCTCGCAAAGAATTACCATGTGCAACAATCAGCACATTCAAACCTGATTGTATCTTTGGCAGAATATGCTCGCGAAAATATGGCAGCACACGCTGCTGTGTCATCTGAAGCGACTCACCGTTCGGCGGAGGAACGTCATAGCTTCGCCGCCATATTTTTAATTGCTCTCCGCCATATTGCCGCCCTATATCGTCCTTGTTGAGTCCCTGCAAATCGCCGTAATGACGTTCATTCAACGCATGATCGCGCTCTGTCGGCAAATTATGTATTCCGGCTTGATTCAATACGATTGCGGCAGTATTTATGGCGCGTTTAAGAACTGAAGTAAATAGATAATCAATTCGGTAAGATGCAATTAATTCGCCGGCATGGCGCGCTTCATTTTCTCCTTTTGGTGACAAATCAACATCAACCCAGCCGGTAAAGCGATTTTCAAGATTCCATACAGATTCGCCGTGGCGAAGTAAAATTAAAATTGACATGAAATTCCTTTATATAAAACTAATCACTTGATGCAAGTATATTTTATCAATGTGTTAATTACACATTACTGAACAGCTGCCCAAAGTGTTTTAATTGATAAGCCATTTGCATACAATGTTGCAAAATAAATACCTTTTTCCAAATTTTGGGTGTTTACCGAGAATGAATTTACGCCGGCATTTGCATCATTTTGATAATAAGTTGCAACTGTTCTGCCAAGCATGTCGGTTAGTCGCATTTCAATATATGCTGCATGAAAAAGAGAAAATTTGCATACTGCGTCGCCAGCCGTCGGATTTGGCGTTATTTCGAATATATTTTCGTCAGACTCAATATTGTTGGCAGAGTTGGCAGTAGACAATGTAAAAGAAAAAAGTCGAGTTGGAGCAATATATGGATATTTCGCAGACCGTCCATTTTTGGCGGCTGCGGTGAAATAATACTCTATTATATCGCCATCTTTCAGATTATCCGCAGGAATAACGCCAGAAAAATTAGCTGCATCCGATGAACTAGAAGCAACATCGTTAAAGCTTTGATCAGTTGATTTTCTCCAATGAAGGGCTGAGGCAGCAACGCCGCTGTGATTGTAAATTGAGGCGACAATATTAAATCCTCCCTGCTGCGGCTTTGCAACAAATCTTGAAAGCGGTTGATGTACAAATTTTATAGGATTTTCTGCCGGAATTTGCATAGTTATACAATGGATAGCACCGCCAAGCGGCGTAAGCCAGCGAGAATCAATCGGAATGATACGATATCCCGGAAGCGCTCTTTCATAAATTGATTGCGCTTGCGCGTCTAGTTGCGCATTCCCAGAGTTAGCATCGGAAAACGACGGGAAAATATAGGTATTATTCATTATCAAGCCATTGATAAAACCTCGCGCATCCCAATTGAATGATTCGCAAGTTATGCTGTCGTATCTGCCATCGTCGGAAGTTGGCAAAGGAAATCGAACAATATTAAACGGTTTGCCGTCAGCGGCAATAGCTGTTGCTATTTTATTTTTTAGATTATACTCAACATTGGCATAATCATAAAATTGCGGCGTTTGCATTACTTTGGGATACTCTGTGACAGCAATTGTATTATCATTCAGAATTTTAGTGTAAATATCAATGTGAGTAGTTCCGCCGTCGCATTGCAAAGCACGCAATTCAATCGGAGTTTTCAGACCGAATACTCGCTTGATTGTATCGCGTAGCTGCGCAGGAGGAATAGGAGTTTTGGGAGTTAAGCCATGCCCCAGATTATCATTATTATTCTCGAATAATCCATCACTATAAAATCCGGTTCCATGTCCGTCCGTCATGAAATTGCCGCCTTCAATTTCAAGCTCGGTCTTAAAATTCTGATAACCAAGTTTATTGGCAATGAAGGAAGGAATATCATCATCAAGCGGCCGTCCAGGATAGTAAGAAGCGTCTAAAAAAGCAAGAGAATCATTATCCCCATAATAAAAGCCATGCGGTCCGCAGTCGCGCATCCAAAATGCATTTCCCCATGATTCTTTCAGCATAAAGCGATAATTATAGAGCGGTGTATTATGCGATGCCATAAATTCTTTGATTATTACGCTGTCTTGTGGGCGATGAATTTGTATCCACACTTGAACTTCCTGCTGTATTGCATCCGCGAGCTTCATCCAAGTATTCGCATAAGGGCTGTTGTCTTCTACATCCGGCTCAAAAACTTGAATCGTAATAATTTTCGGACGATAATCTCCGTTGGGCAATTCTTCATATTCTAAGGCATAACCCTTAATAAACGGCTCGACAAAATTTCCTGCAGAATCGAAAGCATTGTATGGCCATGCAATATAAACTGCTTGCAGTTCTTCATATTCAGCTGGCACGCGAAATGAAGCAGGCAATTCCTTAACGGATAAAGATTTTTCTGCTCTCGAAGTTTTGCTCAAGTTTTCTGAATGAGAAACAAGATATCTTTGGAATTGGTCTTTCCGCATTTTCAAACGCTTATACATATTAAGATAATCTTTCGACGTCATTGCTGACATTTTTTTTCTAATGGCGTCTTTCTGTTCATGTAATTGAGTTGAAGATACTAACGAATAATTTTGCGACATTAGTGATTTATCATTGTCTTGCGCTGAGAGGTGAGCAACACCAAAAAAAGCGCATAGGACGCTTATAGTCAAACATACTAAGCAGTTATTTCTCATAACATTCACTTTTTGCATAAAATTGTTTTTTTTTGATTTATAATCCAAAGCGGCATTTCGACTACGCTCAATGAACGCATTTCAGTTAAGGTCGCGCTGTGCGCACTCGAAACAAGCTCAATGAACGCATTTCAGTTAAAGTCGCGCTGTGCACACTCGAAACAAGCTCAATGAACGCATTTCAGTTAAGGTCGCGCTGTGCGCACTCGAAACAAGCTCAATGAGCGCATTTCAGTTAGAAGTCAAGCTGAACGCGCAGACGAAGCGTGTCTTATTGCTTGTTTTTCTTCGATCTTAGTATTTTGGGCTCAAAAGTAGCTTTTATTTCTTGAACGTCGCGCCGAATGTCGTTTGCAATTTTACGTATGCGCTGCATAGAGCGTCGAAGTCGTATGCCTGCTTCGCGATTTTCATTTTCATAGAATTTGTTATAATCTTGCTCGCTGTCTTCGATAGCTGAAAGCAGCTCTTCATAGCGATTTATAGATCTCATTTTACCTTTATGGGAAAATCATCTCACAAAAATAAATGGTAATGAATTTCTATGCCCTTGCGATTCGAGATGAACAAAATACATACCCGAATAAATCGAAGCGGCAGACAATGTAAAACGATGGAATCCTGCATCAACAGCACCAATATGACTTTCCGTGGCTTTCTTTCCTAATATGTCATATATCGTTAATTTTACATCATCGAGAGCTGACGGAAAATATATCTCCGTTTGAATATCGTCATTCTGCATTACCGGATTTGGAAAAACTTTTGTTAACGCTGGCAACAACGGAAGCGACTCAAAGTTAAATCCGGACGCGATATTATATTCATCGGCTGCTTTGCGAATTTCACGAATTCCTTTTGTCAGTTCATCATGATTTGGTGCTGCGCCTATGGCAAAAGCGACGCGAGTTGTTTTTCCGGCTTCAAGCGTTATAGGCCCTGCTGCCAGCACCATTGAAATATCGCCTTGCGAAGAAATCATTCGAGCAAGTCCGCTCGACATTGTCTGCCATTTTTCGTCGCGTGTAAATCCGTCGTACACGCCCGGATTATCCGCAGTAGTACCATCATTATCAATGGCAAAGAAATTTAACGGCTGATTTGTTAACAGCGTTGCTCCAGTATATGGCAAGGTTGAATCAACGGCATTATATGCATATCCATATCCATCTGATCCGTCAAAACGAGATATATTATTATCGCCAGAAGGACCGATATCCCAATCATAAAATAATCCTGCATGAAGATTCAGCATCGTTTTATTTGTTTTATTAGTAATATCATAGGTAATGACAACAAAATTTTCCCGACCTTCCCCTGAGAACTGATGACAATGTTGAGAAACACTAACGCCTGCATCAAAGAGTCCATTTGTGTCGGCAAATTGAGCTTGGCCATCCATCAGCGAAATAATACCCGGAAAAGTTGTTGTGAATATTGAGGCGGGATGGAAAGAATTATCTTGAACACTTTGATTGGACGAACGCACCACATCGGATAGGTTTTCGGCAGACACACCAACCATCAATCCGCTTTCATACATTAAATTAGAGCTGTTTTTAAATCGAAATCCATTTCCCTGCATATTCGACGGATAATCATTGTAGCCAATATTTCCGCGGCTATTGAATGTAACCGCTAAATTATTTGCGTTCATTTCGCGATATGTCGGATTGACAATCAGTGAAAAATAGCTGGTAGAAGTTAATCCTGAATCAATAATGGCTACTCTCCATTCTAAGCGGTAATTCGCGGGAATTTCAGCCGGAATGGTAAATGTAAATGATTGAGGTAATGTAACTTCCTCGCCGGAAGCAATTTTTCCTATATTGATTTGCTGTGGCTGCGGTATAATATTGAGCGAAGGCAAAGTAGAAATTGACACAGTCGCATTGGATAATGGCGACAATACATTTCTAATTTGCAGCGTTGCTGTTATCTGTTCATTTGGTGAAAAAATGCCGTCCGGGTTTTGTTCTTTGAGCTTGAATGAAACCATTTCAGCCCATTTAATATTTTTTTCACTAATCGCTTTTAAAAAGTTCACGCGCCCTGAGCCTAATTTTCCAATATATCCGAAATTCAACGAGTCGACATTATCGGCTGTTGCTTTTATGTGAGCGGCTGCCTGCACGGCTGAATACTCAGGATGCTTCAACCGCACTAATGCCCCCAATCCGGCTCCAATCGGCGATGCCATCGAAGTTCCACTATTATAACCATATTCATTTTTTGGAAGTGTAGAATAGATATTCAAGCCCGGAGCGCAAACATCCACAGTTCCATTATAGTTCGAAAATCCGGTTTTGTAATCATTTTCATCTGTTGCGGCCACCGACACTACTCCCGGATATGCTGCAGGATAAAACGGCGAATCCAGCCCGTCATTGCCGGCTGCAGCCACGATAAGTGCGCCAAGCTCTTGCGCAGTATGCACAATTTCTGCTTCCGATTCCGAGCCGGCCTGCCCTCCCCAGCTGCAATTTATCACCTTTGCGCCGGCAGCAGCAGCATAGAGCAATCCGTCGTAACTATTGCTCACTGAGTTGCTTCCAATGTCATTTCCTATTTTTACCGGAAGAATCCTAACATTTATAGCAGCGCCTGCAATGCCAATTCCGTTGTTGACTGCTGCGGCTGCTATACCTGCCACATGCGTACCATGAGGATTGCCGGGCATTGGGTCGTTATCTCCTCCCTTCGGCGAAGTCGAGCTTACAAAATCCCATCCGTGCCAGTCATCCACATAGCCGTTATTATCGTCATCAACGCCATTACTTCGCTTATTGCGTCCAAGTGAGTCAGTGCCGTCTTCGCCAGCATTGACATACATCACCGGAGACAAATCCTCATGCAAATAATCAACGCCAGTATCAACTATGCCCAATGTTAATGGCGAAGCCGCAGTGTCAATCTCTTTCCACGCTTCTACTGCTTTCACAACTCTCAAATGATAAAGTTTGTCCCAATACGGATCATTTGGATAGTCCTCAACGAAATACCGTTTAGGCATTGGCTCGGCATATTCAAAATCGGGGAATGAACGAAGTTTTCCTATTATCAGAGCAATATCACGATCATTTGAAAATTCAATTCCGCAAATTCGCGACAAATTGTCGGCAAGCGAAGATTTTAATTTTAACAAACTCTGTTCAAGTTCCTTTTTCCTTATCATTTTAAGCGTGGCGTCTCTTACCAATGGGCTTGTCTGATGACTGCCAAATAAATGGCGCAAGGCCTCAATTTCTCCTATGCGCCCTGCTGCTTTCCACGTTGAAAAAGCGGACGAATTTTCACGGAATTTGACTGCAATTATCTCATTTGCAAGTGAAGGCGCAACAAAGGCGCAGCAAAGTAACAGTAATCGAATTATCATAGTAAGAATAGCTTTTTGCTTAAATTCAAAGGAACGACACATTCAGCTCCGTATAATCATGCAACAATAACCGCGCATTGTCACCGGATGTTACGCTGCCGACTCCTGAAGGAGTGCCGGTAAAGATGCAGTCGCCTGCACGAAGCTCGAAAATTGACGACAAATATGCGATAATTTGCGCTGTGGATCTTTCCATTTTTTTGGAGTCGCCATATTGACGCTTCTCGTCATTTAGAAATAAAGAGAATGTCAAATGCGGTTCTTTATCTCCATATTTTTCTATAGGTACAATACTAGAAATTGGCGCCGAATGTCTGAATCCTTTGGACACTGCCCATGGCTCGCCGCATTGCTTGGCGCGTTGCTGTGCGTCGCGCGCAGTCAGATCGAGGCCAACGCCATAACCAGCAACAACTTGAAAAGCATTTTCAGTAGCAATATCTTTGCAGTCACTGCCAATGAGCACAACAAGTTCTGCCTCAAAATGCACTTCCGATGAAAATTTTGGAAGTTCTACGACGGCGCCGTTAGGCGAATAAGCCGATGGCGGCTTAATGAAAATAATTGGCTCGCTTGGCACAACCGCGCCCATTTCACTTGCGTGGTCGGCATAATTGCGCCCAGCGCAATACATTGTGCCGACCTGCATTGTTCGACCATCGGTAAATACATAATTTCTATAATCGAGATTCATTTCTATATTGAAGATCGTCGAATGTTAATTTTCCTTTATTAATTACAACAAAATTACAAAAAAAAGCCCCTGTTTTCGAGATAAAATATACTCGCAAACAAGGGCTTTGGCAGTTAGGAGGTTATTCTATTTCAATCGTGCTATTTTCATTGCTTCTGGGAAAAGTGAAATTGCTTTCAGGGTTTGCTTGTCATTTTCGAAGGCAATGGGATAGAAAGCCGAATTTCCCCATAATGCTCGTGCAATATAGGCGCGCATCATAGTAATAATGAACGTTTTATCTTTGGCGTAGTCATCATTATTCCAAGTTATTTCCTTCGATTCCGCCATTTTTTTGAAACTAGCAAGCTGATGCTCGTTTACAGTAAATTTTTGCTGAAATTTCGCGTTGTCAGATCCATATTGCACACGAAGTCCGGAGCCTTCGCCGGCGAGAAATTCTTCAGACCAAAGCCAAAAGAGGTTTTTACTTCGAATTTGCCTGCTTAACGGCGTTATAGTGTCTGGCTTTACAATATAATCGGGTGTTATGCCGCCGCCGCCATAAACAGTGCGGCCGCCTTTTGTTTTGAACTTTGGATGCAAGCTGTCGGAAGCGGTAACATCCGATTCATGCTCAAGATTATCGCCCTCTTCACCTTCGTCGCGTCCTTCGCCCTTGTAATATTTCGACTTATCGCTGTACGGTCGCTGTATCAAGCGACCTGAAGGCGTGTAATATCGCGAAATAGTAAGTCGAAAAGCAGAGCCGTCCGCAAGAGAAAATTGCTGCTGCACCAATCCTTTTCCAAATGATGTTTGCCCAACGATTAGACCACGGTCGAGATCTTGAATTGCGCCGGACACAATTTCGCTGGCCGAGGCGGAGCCGCCATTGATGAGAACTATCAGTGGAATATTTTCAAACTCGCCATTGGCAGTTGCCACATATTCTTCACTTAGCTCTTCGCGCCGCGCTTTTGTGAATACAATTTTATTGCCAGTAGTTAGAAATTCATCAGCTAAACGCTTAGCTTGATCGAGATAGCCACCCGGATTGCCGCGCAAATCGAGTATCATTTTTTTCATGCCCTGATCGCGCAATTTATGAGCTGCCTCCACAAATTCACGATGAGTGTTTTCGGCAAAACGATTGATGGTTATCATTCCGACATCGGATCCGTTGATTATAAAAGCGGCATCAACAGTATAAATCGGTATTTTATCGCGAGTTATATCAAAATCGAGAAGACCGCTTACGCCGCTGCGCTTTATGCTGACTCGCACAATAGTGCCTTTTGCGCCGCGCAATTTTTTCGGCACATCGTCGCGACTAAGTCCAATTGACAGCTGATTGTCAATTTTTACGATTTTATCGCCGGACTGGATGCCAAGAGCTTCGCTTGGACCGCCTGCTATGGGTGTTACAATGGTGATTGTATCCTGCACAATGTCATATTCTACACCGATTCCTTCGAAACTGCCGCGAAAATCCTCATTGACCTTTTTCATGGCATCGGCGGAAATATATACCGAGTGCGGATCTAACTCATTGAGCATGCCTTTTATAGCTGATTCGGTGAGTTTCTGAGTATCAACGTTATCCACATAATTTTTTGACGTTATGTTCAGCACGTCGTTAAACTTTTTTACTTGCTCGTAGATATTATCGCCGGAAATGAGTGGCGCAGCCCATATTCCGGCCAATGCTCCTATGGCGGCTGCAGCAATAATGACTATCAATTGGCTTTTTTTCATGCAATCAGCTGAATAACAAGAAAATCAAATTTCAAAATACGTGCATCAAAATTTAGGGAACCAATACACTGTAAATCGCGGAATAGAATACATGCGCGACAATAATCCTGACGAACCTGAGCAAAAAGTGGGATTATTGCTTATTTGTTCGCTACCAAAAGGAATTATAACACGCCATTCGGCAGTTGGAACAATCATTCCTGCGCCCGTTTCCAAATGTACTTCAAATCCAACGCCTACATCCAAGCCAAATTTTTGGACAGAAGAAGGAGCATCGGAATCAATTACTCTTTGACCGAGCTTTTCCCACTGCATCGAAGCGCCGGCGAGCGCAAACAAGCCAATGCGTTTGTTTGAGTTTGCTACAAATCGCGCGCCTATGGAAGCAAAATTATAATGATCGCCCTCCGGACGATATTTCGTTACTTTTATATTGTTGTTGTGCGAATATATGTAGCTGGCATCAATTGTTAAAAAATCGAACAATCCGTAGTTTAATGAGCCGCCAAATGATAAAATACCATCATAGCTTACTGATATTCTTCTGCTATCTGTACATTCTTGAAAATCAATAATCGTATTAGTTGCAACTGTGGCTCCAATACCTAACGATTTTTTGTATGGATTTGGCGGCTGCACTTCTTCATTATCATACTCTTCATCACGAGGATTACCAGAATTCTGCGCACATATCGGCGCGGCTGCTAACAATAGAAATGCTATAAGAATAGGAATACGAAAAAGTTTTTTTGCAGTGGATGTTGTCATTGAATAGATATTTTCGAGAGTTGTTGAATGTATCTCGGCAATTTTTTCAGCTATAAGCCGAACATGCGAAGGCTCGTTGCGCTTGCCGCGATATGGAACCGGAGACATATAAGGCGCATCTGTTTCTAACATTAACTTATTCAGCGGCGCTGCAGCAACCGTATCGCCAAGGATTGATTTCTTATAGGTTATATTGCCGGTAAAAGAAACGTGCATTCTTAGACGAATTATTTCATTGAGCATTGCCGGATAGCCAGAAAAGCAATGCATGACGCCGGATAAGGAGCCATCCTGCTCCTCGGTTAGAATTTTCAGCATGTCATCGTCAGAATCTCGGTTATGCACTATAACAGGTTTACCGACCCGTTTTGCAATTCGCAATTGCCTGCGAAACACTTCTTGCTGAGTTTCTCGCGGAGCAAAATTATAATAATAATCCAGTCCAATTTCACCGATTGCAACAACTTTCGAATCGGCGGTTTCATTTTCTATTCTCTCAAAATCAACGTACTTCGCTTCGTGTGCATGATGTGGATGAATGCCTATGCCGCGATAGATTTGAGTATGCTTTTCGGTTAATCGCTTCACAGCGTCAAAATTTCCGGGATCAATCGAAGGAATGATAATGGCTTCCACGCCGGAGTTAAAAGCTCGAGCAATAACTTCGTCGCGGTCATTGTCAAATTGTTCGTTATCGAGATGCGAATGAGTGTCTATCATATTGAAAACATTAATGCTTGGCAAGCATTTTTTAGTTGTCGTTAATATGCCGAATGGAGATAATGCGATTATTGTCGTTTTCAGCATCGAAAACGATGCTTATTTCCCATTGAGATTGAGGCATTAGTTCACCGGCATTTTCCGGCCATTCCACAATTTTTATAGCATTTTCGGTGTACATGCATTCTTGGAAGCCGATTTCTGCCAATTCGCCTGCCGAACTGATTCGGTACAAATCAACGTGGTAAATTGTTATTTCTTCGTCGTCGGCATCGTTTCCGAAATACTGATTTATAATGGTAAACGTTGGGCTTGACACAATGCCTTCAACGCCAAAATAATCGCAAATACCTTTGGTAAATTCGGTTTTTCCGGCTCCTAATTCACCGGAAAGAGACACAATATCGCCCGGATGCAAACTCTCGGCAAATGTTTTACCGATATGATTCGTATCATCTTCGCTTATAGAATGGTAGCTGTTAATTTCCATGAGCGCTGCCAAATGTGAAACATAGTAAAGTAAATTTTTATGTTCTGCATGAGAGGAAAACTCCCCTTTTTTCGACAAAATCGAAGGCGAGGCATTTGTTCTCCTCGCCTATTCTCGATAATTCTCTTGAAATCTTCGCCCTATTTTGGCTCCAATGTAATCACGGGAAGCATCATTTCCTCTAGCGAGATGCCGCCATGCTGAAAACTGTCGCGATAGCGCTGCACATAATGATGATAATCTGTAGGATACACAAAGTAATAATCCTCTTTTGCAATTATGTAATTATCAGAAACTCCCGATCCGGGCAGTTTATACTCTTCAGGATTGCGTATGTACAAAGCTGTTTTACTGTCGGCTTTTACATTTTTGCCATGCTTAAAGCGCAAACAAGTTGAAGTTTCGCGATCGCCTAATGCTTTTACAGCTCTCATGCAGCGAACCGATCCATGATCTGTGGTTATTACAATTTTTACTTTTGGAATGCCCGATAGAGTTTTCAACATTCCGAAAAAGCTAGAATGTTGAAACCATGAACGAGTAAGCGAGCGATAAGCTGCTTCATCGGGCGCAATCTCTTTGAGTATCGGATAATCAGAACGCGAATGAGCTATCATATCTACTGCATTTACCACAATGGCAGTCAGATGTTGCTTGGCATATCGTAAAATATCATTTTCAATTCTCTTGCCAAAATCTGTGTCTATGATTTTAATATAAGCGAGTTCGTTTTTTAACGATATTCTTCGGCGCTTAAGCAAAGCGTTGAGCAATTCTTTTTCATTTGCATTTTGGCTATGCTCCGAAGCGCTCATATCTGGCGCTAATTGCGGATAGTGCTTTTTAAGATCCGAAGGAAATAAACCGGAAAATATTGCGTTTCTTGCATAAGGCGTCGAAGTTGGCAAAATACCGCTGTAATATTCTTTTTGTACGCTAAAATACGGACGAATTAGATCTTCTATTATCAGCCATTGATCCAAGCGCATGCAGTCAATCACAAAGAAAAATACTGGATCACCAGATTGGAGATGCGGAATTATATGTTTGTCCACAATATTTGGAGATAGCGCCGGACCTTCGCCCGCGATCCATCGGCGATAATTATGCTCTACGTATTTGCCAAACTCAGCATTGCACTCGCGCCATTGGTCGCTAAGAGTTTGGAGAAATCCGAGCTCCGGATGACGGTCTAAATCAATGCTCCAATTTACAAGTTTCATATAAATGTCGAGCCAATCATCCCAATCCATAAAATCAAAAAGGCGCCTGCTTATTTCGGCAAAGCCCTGAGTGTAGTCCTGCGTCAATTTTTTTTCGGTAATACGGCGCGATTCCAAAAACTTTTTACAAGCTGCTAATATTTGCGCAGGATTTACAGGCTTCGTCAAATAGTCGTCAATTTTCCGCCCGATCGCCTCCTCCATCAAACTCTCAGCCTCATTCTTCGTTACCATTACCACTGGCGCCGAAGGGTCGACTTCTTTGAGTTGCGCTAATGTTTCCAATCCGCTCATGCCAACCATTGATTCGTCAAGAAAAAACAAGTCATAGCGTTCGCGCTTTGCCATTTCAACAGCATCGCTGCCATTGGCTGCTGTGCTGACAATGTAGCCGCGCTGTTTCAGAAGAATAATATGCGGTTTCAGCAATTCAATTTCATCATCAATCCAAAGGATATTGCCTTTGTTTTGTTCCATGCATACTCCTATTCAGTGAACATACTGTCATAACTGACGCTTTGACGTAATAGCAGCGACTTTTCGTATCTTATTATAAATATTCAGAATTTTTCTCTTTCACGTCAATCTGTATAATTCTGTATATAAACATCGGCAATCTTATCATAACTTATATGATTTCAGATGAGTTGCAACGTAGCTTCAGTTGCCAAGCAACTTTCTGTAAGTCATCGCAACATCAATATAATGCAGCGCTGACTGTCGTATCGCTTCACGCTCGGCATCGGTCAATTCTCGCACTATTTTTGCAGGCGTTCCCGCCGCAAGAGTTCCTTCCGGCACCACAAATCCTTCGCGCACAACTGAACCGGCTGCTACTAAAGAATACGACTGAACTACGGCGCGGTCGAGTACACGAGAGCCCATTCCTATAAGACAACAGTCCAGCACAGTGCAGCCGTGCAAAACAGTCGAGTGTCCAACAGTTACATCGCTTCCTATCATAAGAGGATATTTTGCCGTAGTTACATGCAGCATTGAAAGATCTTGAATATTAGTTCTTTTTCCAATGCTTATGCTATGCACATCGCCGCGTATCACGCTGTTAAACCAAATTGACGATTGGTCGCCGATTGACACATCGCCGGCAATAACAACACCCGGACACACTAATACTTCATCGTCTATTCGAGGATACATTTCGTTATATGGCAGAATTATTGGCGTTCCGTTCATAAAATTTTAGTATATAGAAATGAGCCCAATCCGAAAAGGTATTTTATAAAAATTGCAGACGAAAGATTCGCTGTTTTTCAAAAAAACATCTCTTCTAAGAGCTAAAAAAGTCGCTTTTTTGCCGTTTTTCTCTTATAAAACGAGTAAAAACTGTACATTTTCACCATGTTTTCTTTGATTTGAAATATATCCGACTTTTCGGAGTGGGCTCAGAAATAGAATTTTAGATCGCTTTTGAAATAATTATTGCGATAATTTGTATAAATTTCTCACAAAAATACCGAAGGTTAAGCAGCCGTAGATTGCATTTATGCCTATATTCCAATTTTGCATTTGCTTGCGGCAAAGCTAAACTGCATTCAATTTGTCGAACAACATGCTACAATGCCTCACATTAAATTATTAAACGTTGAAAAAGAGGTATTTTTGCAATAGTTCATTTTGAAGCAAAACATTTATTCACATCACTAATTTTATATGGCTATGGAAACAACCGAACGTCCGGTAGCGGCGCCGGTTTTCGAAGAATTAGCGCCCCCCGCTTTTACTCTGGGAATTGAAGAAGAATATATGGTGATGGATCCGCAAACATTTGATTTGCGATCACATGTCAATATGGAGCTTATATCGAAAGGCCGGACCCTGCTTCACGAGCATATCAAGCCGGAAATGCATGGCTCTATGCTCGAAATCGGCACAGGAATTTGTAAAAACATACGCGAAGCACGATTTGAAATAACTAAAATGCGTTCAATGATTTGGCAGCTCTCCCGACAAAACGGGCTGCTGTTTGGCGCGGCAAGCACTCACCCATTTGCAAAATGGCAAGAGCAGGAGATTTATCCCGATGAGCGCTATAAAATTCTGATCGAAGACATGCAGGTTCTCGCTCGCTCTCTTCTAATTTTCGGAATGCATATTCACATTGGCATAGCCGATAGAGAATTGCAGATTCAAATTATGAATGAAATGCGATATTTTTTACCGCATATTCTTGCCATTTCTACAAATTCTCCTTTCTGGATGAGTGAAAACACGGGATTAAAATCATATCGCTCAAAGATTTTCGAGACATTTCCACGCACAAACCTGCCCGATGAATTTTCCAGTTGGGCTGAATATGAAAACTACTTGAAACTGCTCATACGCACCGGCTGCATTGACAATGGAAAGAAAATATGGTGGGATGTGCGTCCTCATCCATTCTTCCCAACGCTTGAAATACGAATTTGCGATATTCCAATGCGTGTTGATGAAACTATTGCAATTGCGGCTCTCTGTCAGGCAGTCGCAAAAAAACTATATATGCTTTACAAAGAAAACCTCAGCTTTCGCCGCTATTCCCGCGCTTTGCTCATGGAAAATAAATGGCGCGCCGTACGTTATGGACTAGATGGCAAAATGATTGATTTCGGCAAGCAAAAAGAACTTCATACGCGCGATCTCATAGGAGAACTAATCAGCTTCGTAGACGATGTGCTGGACGGTCTTGGCTCGCGGCGCGAGGTTGAGTACATCTATCAGATTTTAGATATGGGAAGCGGCGCGGATCGTCAAATCAAAGAGTTCAACAAAAGGCAAAATCTGCAAGATGTGGCGGAATATATTCATCATGAAACAACAGTCGGACTACAGAGCGACGCCTCGATGTATTTGACCAATATCCATAAGCCGTCTGATGATGCTATTCGTGAAAAAATGTCTTCGATGAAGCTACCTAAATTATAATCTCATTTATTAGTCAGTTTTTTGTGCGTCTTCTTGCGTGTAATTTGACAATTATTCTACTGTAAAATGATTTATAAAGCTAGGCATTTATTATTTTCTCTGCTCATTGTTTGCGCTGCACTCTTAGCTCAATATATTCCGTTAAAATCGCAGACGACAAATATTTCGGGTATAATTAACTCGTATGCCAAAGTTTCTTCTATTGATTATTGCGGTCGTAAAATATCGGTGGAATCGTCGGTTGGGTTTTTAGCAGGAGATAGAGCTCTTCTCATTCAAATGAAAGGTGCAATTCAAGATTCTTCCAGCACTGATTCTTCCGTTTATGGCAAAATCTATAATTATGGAACAACCGGTAATTTTGAATTTGTCACTATTGAATCAGTTGCAACTTCTTCAATTTTTATACGCGAGATTTTAACACGAAATTATGAGCCAGCGAGTGGCGTTCAGCTTGTAAAAATGCCCAAATATGTAACTGCGATTGTATCCGGTGTTTTGACTTGTCCGCCATGGAACGGAGCAACCGGCGGCATTATTGCATTAGAGGCAACAGGCGCAATTGATATGCAGGGAGGCGCCATAGAAGCAAGCGGCAAAGGATTTCGCGGCGGCAGAACAAATTCTACAAGAACAATGCTTTCCGATATTTTCGATATGAACGCCAGATATGAAAGCGGTCGTTCAGGCGAAAAAGGCGAATCAATCACAGAGTATTATTTCGAACGTCAGGCAGGAAGATCAGCTATTGCAAATGGCGGAGGCGGAGGAAATGCTCTTGGCAGCGGAGGCGGAGGCGGAGGAAATGGCGGAAATGGCGGAAATGGCTCGGGCGAATACGAAGGCTCTCATGGCTTGCCATTTGGCGGAATTGGCGGACATAACCTTGTGTTTTCTAATGGAATAACACGTGCGTTTATGGGCGGCGGAGGCGGAGGTGGACATCAAAACGTAAATAATGGCTCTGACGGCGGAAGAGGAGGCGGAATTGTTATTCTTAAAACAAATGTATTCGTGGGACGCGGAAACCCTATCTATGCAGACGGAATTTCAGCTGCAAATAGCGATGCGAGTGGCGCCGGAGGCGGAGGTGCTGGCGGCACGGTAATAATCGAAGCAGATGTTTTTGCATCATATCCCGCTGTATATGCGCGTGGTGGCAACGGCGGCAATTCTATAGCAAATGAGCAATACGGCACAGGCGGCGGTGGAGGCGGCGGCTTTATTTGTTATAGCTTATCGGCAGATGAAGACAGCATTCATGTAAAAATTGAAGGCGGACACGCAGGCATTTCAAGTGTTTCAAATACACCGCGCAATGCGTCCAACGGGTCAAACGGCTCTGTACAACGCGGTTGTGTCGTGCCAATCAATCCGATTGCCGGCTTAACTGCCGCAACAATCTCTGACACATCAGTTTGTTACGGCTCAGCAGTACGACTTGACGCAACTCCTTTTGGCGGCCGTCCACCATACAGATTCCGCTGGGAGCCGGCTGCGATTGCTTCGAATCCAAATGCAAAAACCACAAGCGCAATTCTAACTAAAGAAACCGAATTTCGCGTTACGATAACTGATTCGCTTGGCTGTCAGACGGAAGGCAGATTTGTTGCAAGAATTTTCGATGCGCCTACTGTTTTTGCAGGCAATGACGCAGGCGTATGCCAAGGCGGAAGCGTTGCTCTGCACGGAAGCGGACGCGGCAGATTTCATTGGTCGCCAGAAGTCGGACTAAGCTCGACAAACTCGCCATCAACAATTGCAACGCCATTACAAACAACAACCTACACTTTAACCCTTACAGATGACAACGGCTGTACGGCAACGGACAGCGTTACAATAACTGTCAACTCTCCTCCTACTGTTTCACTTCCTGCATCTGCAAGCGTGTGCATTGGCGGCTCAATAAATATTACGGCAAATGTAACAGGCGGGAAACCGCCGTATAGCTATGCTTGGTCGCCTAATATTGGAAGCGGTCCTACTGTAACCGCACATCCTGAATCTGCTGCTCGATATGATGTAACTGTCAGCGATGCTAATGGTTGTGAAAACAACGCAAGCATTATTATAACAATTGCACCTACTCCAGAGGCCAACGCCGGAAGTGATCAGACAATTTGCGCCGGCGACACAACAAGATTGCAAGGATCTGGCGGAGTACGAAGAAAATGGCAGCCAAACTCCGGCATTGACGACGTGCTTTCTGACAATCCCAAAGCTTTCCCTCAACAAACAACTTCGTATATTTTAGAAACGGAAAGTGCTGAAGGATGCACTAACAAGGATACAGTAACAATTACTGTTCTACCCGCACCTGCAAAGCCAACCATCACACAGCATGACGATACGCTATTTTGTTCGGCTGCCGAATCGTATCAATGGCTATATTACGGCGTTTCCTTGCCCGGCGAATCAGGACAAATGCTCATAGTGCAACAAGCAGGCAAATATTCAGTTAGCACAAGACAAGGGATATGCACAGCAGTTTCAGATCCTATTGACGTTATAATCGGACAAGCGACTCTATGCATGGACAGCTATGATGGTGACCCGGGAAACGTTGTCGAGATGGAAATTCGATTGTGCAATCCTGAATTAGTCGTTGAGTCAAAAGCAAAAGAAATAGAAACTTATCTTATGTTCAACGCTTCGCTTCTTCTGCCGCTCGATGATTTTTATTTAGACAATTCAGTTGTTTCAGGTACAAGAATACTACATTTAAAAATGCCTATTTCTCCCGGAACTCCAACGTCGTTAAAGAAACTTCGATTTCGAGTTGGGCTTGGCAATGATACAGTAACAGATATTCGTATGTATGAATATCGATCGCTTGGCGGTAAAATTCGCCTTGAATCCAAACCCGGCAAATTCTATCTTTCAGGAATTTGCAATGAAGGAGGAGCACGTGTTTGGCGTTCTGGCATTTCCACTTCACTTCTTGCGGTCAGTCCACAACCGGCAGAAGATGTCATTCGAGTTGATTATCAATTAGCCGCCGCAACTTCTGTGGAGTGGTCGCTGACCGACTATCTTGGACGACGCATTTTCACAGAGAAGCAGACGGTAAAGACAGCAGGTTTTAACACATCTTTGCTAGAGCTAAGCAATCTGCCTCGCGGCATTTATCAGCTTCGGCTTGACACAGGCGCGAAATCTGCCGTAATGCCTATTGTTTTACAGTAATATCCATAGCAATCTAATTTTTTTCTTTCAATTTATCATAACCGACATAAGTATCAATATTTTTAAGCTATATGGAATCATTTTTTACACATAACGCTCTATATGTAGTCCTATTGGTCGCATTAACCGTTTGGCTTGGAATTGCATTTTATATCAATCGTTTAGAAAATAAAGTATCAATTCTTGAGCAAAAGTTTGAAAAATTAATGCCAAAAAACAACGAGAAATAACACAATTTGAATCAATATACCATGTGCGAAACGAAAATATTAGACAGAAGCCATGCACCAATTCATGAAGGCGCACCCAATTTTCTTTTTCCCGAAGCAAGTAGCCGCAAATTATCATCTGGCATCCCACTATATTGTCTTCCTGATCTTTCGCAGCCAATAGTGAGCATTTCATTAGTTTTTACTGACGGCTCAGTCAATGAAAATATTTCAGGCATATCTCAATTTGCCATGCGTTTGCTGTCTCGCGGCACAAAACGCTTTTCAGCTCTAGAATTTGCCGACGAACTTGATACTTTAGGTGCGTCGCTTCATTGCGGATCAGGTTGGGACTGCTCAAAAGTAGACCTCTACACGCTTTCAGATTATTTAGAAAAAGCGGTTGAACTTATGTCGGATGCGGTATTGCATCCATTGTTTGACAGCAAAGAAATTGCATTGCTTCAACGACAAAAAATTGCTGAATTACAACAAATCTTATCTGAATCTGATCAGCTGGCATCGCTTGCGGCATCACAAACCATTTATAGAGGTCATCCTTACGGACATAATAGAAATGGCACGTTTGAATCGGTTCAATTAATTACAGCAGAAACTGCTCTCAATCGTTATCGCGAAATTTCACAATCATCGTGTTTTTTTATTGTTGCCGGAAATTGCAGCCCAGAAAATGCAGAAATTCTCCTAAGCAAGTATTTTGCGGAGTTGAGCGCAAATATTGTTGCAAAAGACACTTTGACCATTGAGCCAATTCACAAACGTCAAATTGTAATTGTCGACAAACCTGATTGCACACAGGCAACGCTTCGATTAGGGACGCTTTCGGTAGGACATTCACATCACGATTTCGCTTCTATACAATTAATTTCCTCTGCGCTCGGCGGTTCTTTAAATTCGCGTTTGAATAATATTCTTCGAGAAGAAAAAGGATATACGTATGGTGCTTTTTGTTTTCAAGTCGTAAAAAAGCGCGCCGCCTCTCTCAACATAACTGCAAGTGTAAATCACGATAAAGCGGGCGAATCTGTGCAAATTATTCTAAATGAAATTGAAAAACTGCGTTGTGAACAAATACCGGATAAAGAATTTTCACGGACAAGACAATATCTTTTGGGTTCTTTTGCTCGAAGTATTGAAACTCCTCAACAAACGCTACACTTTGTCCAAACTATTAAACTCTATGGTTTGCCAGACACATATTATACTAATTTTTTTAAGCAAGTAGCCAATCTGACCTCCAAAGAAGTTTTCTTTGTACAGCAAGCCCGCTTCATATCAAATGAATGGAATATAATAGCAGTTGGAAATGCTCAAGAACTCACTGAACAATTAATCTCTTTCGGCGCTCCTCGCATCATTTCGTCCGCTGATCTATGCAAACATGACAACTTATCATGATATTTTACATCAGCAATCTACAATTTTCTCTAATGATAAAATATTTGCTTTTTCATTGATTGTTTGTAATTTTGCAAACTGACTGACCGGTCAGTTTTATTTATTTACATTCAATTTCCGAAAATGTTAAAGGCACAAAATATTATTCTTACTCTAATTCTTTTCATTTCCACTTCTGTTACTAAAAGCTTTTCTCAAGGAATTATAACCGGCTTTGTTGCCGATAAGGAAAACAGCAAAGCATTATCCGGAATAAGAGTTGAAACAAAAAGCAGCGGAAGAATAATTAAAGGCACATACACCAAAGCAAATGGCTTGTATGCCGTATCGCTTCCCGAAGGAAAATATTCACTGAAATTTTCAGGCATTGGGCGAAAGCAATTCGACACAACAATAACTATTAAGAACAATGAAACGCAGCAAGTAAACGTTCATCTTGAGCACGAAACCACAAAGCTCGAAAATATTACTGTGTTTGGAGCTGCTCGGCGAGTACAAAAACTAACAGAAGCTCCTGCAGCTATTTCATTAGTGCTTCCAGAAGATATTCAGCGCGGGACGGCTCACGGTCAGTTAGGCAAAACACTTGAGCAAATACAAGGTGTTGATGTGGTTCAATCTGGCATGAATGATTTCAATATCAATACACGAGGATTTAACAACTCTATAAATCGTCGCATGTTGGTTTTGCTTGACGGACGAGATCCGTCTACTCCCCTTTTGAATCTTGTGGAATGGAATTCTTTTCAAACCGATCTGGCTGATGTTAAATCACTTGAAGTAGTACGCGGCCCTGGTTCTGCTCTTTACGGAGCAAATGCATATAATGGCGTCATAAATATCACAACAAATTCACCTTTGGATGTACTTGGCACTCGCGTAAGTTTGACATATGGCGAACACGGCACATTTCGCGCTACATTTCGACATGCCGAAACATATAATGATCACTGGAGCTATAAGATTAATGCAGGTTATTCCCGCCAAAATCAAGATTGGGTTGTTTCGCGCCAGCGCGACACTACCAAGCCAAACGATGGGTTGGAATACCCCGGAATTGCATTCGATGTGTCCGGAAATCGTCAAGGATTAGGTTATATTTTCAATATTGACTCGCTAATCAACGCACATAGAACGGCTTTCAATGTTTTCGGCACATTTCGTATTGATTATAATATCAATGAAAATGAGCGGTTTCTAGCTGAAACCGGTTTTTCAAAATATGGCAATGAATACTTTGTAAATCAAACCGGACGGATCCTTATTCCAGATGTGCAAAAACCCTTTGCGCGCATTGCATACAACTCGCAGCATTGGAATATTCAGACGCAATGGACAAATCGCTATACACCAATTCCACAAACCGTGCTTAATGCTGCTGCATCTTCCGCTGAATATTCTAATGTATTTACATCAGAAGCTCAATGGAATGATGCTTTTCTAGAAGAAAAACTTAAAACAGTTGCTGGTGTTTCCTATGAAATTCAAGATGTTAACACTTCTGTTGTAGGCGCTTTGCCTATGCTTGCACCCGACGATCAACATCATAATTTTACGGGCATTTACGGTCAATTTGAGTATGGGCTTGCACATAACTTACAACTTGTTGGCGCTGCTCGCGTTGACTTTTCGTCATATTTCAACACTCAATTTTCCCCAAAAGCCGCAATCGTTTACTCGCCTATTGAAAATCAAACTTTTCGCATTACCATCAACCGTTCATTTTTACGCCCAAGCTATGCCGATCGTTTTCGTCGTTCGCCAGGCGGTTTGCCTGTAAATTTAGCTACCATTGACTCTGCTATAAGCGCACAAACAGGCGCTGAAAAATTAGGTCTTGGCTTGACTCCCGTCTGGAATGTCGGGAATCCAAAAGTGGATGTTGAAACTGCAATATCGTATGAAATTGGCTACAAAGGAATTTTAAGCAATGAAGTTTTTGTTACAGCCGACGCTTATATAAATCGCAGGAAAAATTTTATTTCAAATCCTCTCGGAGGCCTGGCTCCTGATATCTACAAACCGCTTCGTTATGCAAATTCATATGCGAACGATTCGCTTAAATCAAGAATTGGACAATTAAATTATGACCGTCTTGCAATATATAACGACCCTGTAAGCGGCAAATTAATACCAGCTTTTATTATCACTCCAACCAATATCGGCCTTGTAGAAGAAAGAGGAATCGAACTTGGAATAAATTACTATGCGATGAAACAGCTTCTTCTTTCAGGAAATTTTGCTTATCTTGAGTCTGATGTGATTGAAAATTCAATTACAACAAACAAGATTCTTCCAAATACTTCGCCACGCCGGTATAACCTTAGCGCACAATATGTTGCAAGCAATTGGGATGCAACTGCTTCATTTCATTATGTAGAAGGTTTTCAATGGATAGCAGGTCTTTTCGAGGGATACGTTCCAAGTTATGGCGTTTTGAATATCAATGCGAATTATAAAATTATGTCGGGGCTAAATCTCGGAATTAACATCTTTAATGCGCTCGACAACAAGCACTATGAAATTTTCGGAGGCACTTATCTTTACCGCTATACGACAGGAACAATCAGCTATAGTTTTTAATTGCTTCAACTTATAAATATAGGAGTGCAGTTCTTTTGCAGTTATTTAATGTCACACAGACAGAGAAACTCTCCCAAGAGAAAATTATTCGAGCAATGCAATTTGCGCGCGATGTGATTTCCACAATAGATTATCGAGACAGCAATCAAGATAATTTGCAAAAAATTGAAGACGATCACTTTATCAGCAAAATAGGCGAAGAGGCGGTATTTCAGACTTTTGCCGCTCATGGAGCAAATATTACCCCACCTGATTACCATATTTATAGTAGCAAAGAAAAATCATGGTCTGCCGACTTAATTGTTAATGGAGCAGACCTTGCCGTAAAAACGCAAAAATCAAGTGTCGCCAAACGTTACGGACTGTCTTGGACATTTCAATCTTCGAAAATTCGTCGCGATCCCATAGTGCAAGATCCTGAAGCTTGGATCTGTTTCGTAGAATGTAACGACTTGCACGCTGACTTTCCATGCCGAATTTTCCCGCCGCGCCAAACACGCTCTTTAATATTCCGCAATCCAAAACTTCAACATCTTATTGGAAAAAAATTAGTGGTCTATGCTGACGATTTGCATATTCTATAACATTGTAGTTCCTTTGCTATTGCATGCTATTTCGATAATTTATTGAAGTGCAGATATCGTCTGTCACTAACAATAAACTCAACAATCTATTGGAAGTATTATTTGCAAATTCTTTCAATAATTGTAATCATTTTCAGCTTAGAGGATTACTCTCACTATTGCTTCACAAAAAGCACTGCGCAAAAAACTCCGTAGATTTGCAGTTGGCTTATCAATTCTATAACGTCAAAATGGATTATTCAATGGATATAAATCAAACAGAGAATGAAATTGCATCAGTTGCAGTTTGCGGCGCCGGAGCCATGGGACGCGGCATTGCCTTGGCATCGCTTTTAGCCGGTTACAAAACAGTATTGTTCGATGTGCAGCCATCAGCATTATCAAAAGCTTCAGAGTTTTTAACCGTTCAATTGCAAAAAAATATCGAAAAAGGCCGGTTAACAACTCAATCTGCGGCAGATGTGCAGGCGCGATTCACTCTAACAGAACGAATGACAGAGTTAGCGATCTGCGACGTGATTATAGAAGCTATTATAGAAGAAACACAAGCTAAAGAAGAATTGTTCAGCGCTTTGGAAACAATCGGGTTAAAGCATGCAGCCATAATCGCCTCCAATACATCATCTTTCTCAATAAGCATGTTAGGAAAAGAAAGAAAATCTCGCGGCAACTTTATAGGACTCCATTTCTTTAATCCTCCGCATATTATGAAATTAACCGAAGTGGTCAGAGGAGCATATACTGATGATGGAACTGTAATGAAAATTACAAGTTTTGCCCGATCTCTTGGCAAAACTCCGGTTGTTGTGCGAGATGTTCCCGGCTTTATTGTCAACCGTACAGCGCGTAACTTCTACAATGAAGCGATGCGCATCGTTGCCGAAGGCGCTGCAACAATTGAACAAACCGACAGAATAATGAAGTCACTCGGATTCAAAATGGGACCGTTTGAATTGATGGATGTAATCGGCAATGATGTAAATCTTGAGGTATCTAAATCGATATGGAAGCAATATTTTTATGAACCGAGATTTGCTCCCTCAACTATGCAGCAAGATACCGTAAGTGCAGGCAAGCTTGGACGCAAAACAGGAAATGGATTTTATAAATATTCAACAGATGGAAGATAAGTGACCTTAACACGAAGCTTTGCAACATTTTTTTTATTCGCGTTTGCACAGATGCCAATAATTGCACAGCTGCAATATGACTCATTACAGCGCGTGTATGAAAAACAGCAATTTTATCCGAATGGAAAATTAGAGGTTGCGCTCTTGGCAAACGTTACTAAGTATTTCGGAGAATATACAGATCAGCATATTGGATTTTCTGGTGGAATTATGACTCGCTATATGCTTCCATTTTTGCCCGAAATCGGACTTGGAGCGCGTATCGGAAGTGGCTGGATTAACTATGAACGACGGTATAAGGCAAGATTTGGCCCAGATTTCCAAAGGCAATTTCCCGAAAAAGATTTTCCTAATGCCATGAATAGCAGCATAATGAGAAATAGCTGGTTTACAGGATTTGAGCCGGCTTTTTATCTGAATATATTTCCGCGCTCATCTGTTAACTACTATATTTTTGTCGGTTACAGCGTTATACTGTATGGCGCTCAAGATATCGAAGACGACCCAATTAATAATTCTGGAAATCGTGTGCATTATCCTGACTACCGCGATGCTAACACTGTAGATTATCACTGGATTGGCGGAATTGGCTTTGACGTGTTTCTTTCACGTCGACTGGCAATAGGGGCGCAAACATCATTTAGGCACATTCAAACAGATTTGCTTGACGGCTACGGACAAATTGACGGATTTGGAAGACCGACAAACCCCGATAAAATTGTAGAAACAGGAATTAAATTAAGTTATTATATCTTTGAACAAGCTGATACCGACGGCGACGGTATAAGTGATGATGATGAAATAAAATTTGGGACAAATCCATATAAAGCTGATACCGACGGCGACGGTATATCTGATTATGATGAAATTTCTTTATATAAATCCAATCCGTTAAAAACAGACACCGACGGCGATGGAATGTCGGATTATGATGAAATAATTGTTTATCATACAAATCCGAGTTTGACCGATACTGACGGCGATGGAATCAGCGATATTGACGAGTCGTTAATATATAAAACCAATCCACGTTTGGCAGACAGCGACGGCGACGGCATTGCTGACAAAGAAGAGATTCAGCGCGGCGCCAATCCTATGAATGCGGATACTGATGGCGATGACGTGCCAGATGGTCAAGATATTTGTCCTTTGATTGCCGGCATTCCAACCTATAATGGCTGTCCGCCTCCGCCGCCTAAAAACGACACCACAATTATATTAATTCGCGATACTCTTAGAGAGTTTCACCGCGACACTTTTTTTGTATATCAGAATAATCCTTCTTTGCCGAAAAATGAGATTACAATCCCCAGAGGACAATCATTTACGGTTTATGGAATTAAATTTAAAAGCGGAAGTTCTGTCATTGAACCGGATTCATATCCCATTTTGGACACCGTTGCTCTATGGCTTCACCAAAACTCCAAAATTATTACGGAGGTTCGCGGACATACTGACTCAGTTGGAAATGCCGTCTCAAACATGGCGCTTTCAAATAATCGAGCTGTATCTGTCATTGATTATCTTGTTGGCAAGGGAATTGATCGATCGCGCCTCTCTCCTGCCGGCTTTGGCGAAAGCATGCCTATTGGCGACAATGGCACACCGGAAGGCCGAATGCTCAATCGCCGAATCGAATTTTATGTGAAAAACAAATAGAAAACCTCAATGGAATACACTCTCAAAAAAAACTATTACATGTCCTTTTTACGGCTTTCAAAAGGAAGAAGCTATGCCAATAGACGCTTGTCAATATTATTATGAATGCGCTAATTGCAAAAAGTTGATAAAGCCAAAACAAGGCGACTGCTGTGTGTATTGCAGCTATGGTGCTGTGCCATGTCCCCCGACCCAGCAAGGTAAATGCTGATTAAGCCAAATACAAGTCATTATACATTTATGGTGAATTATCCATGCATAACATAAGGCTGGATTGCAAATCTTTGAATGTCAGTTTGGTTAAATTGTTTAAATACACATTAAAATCAACAGACAGATTCAATACTAAAGTACAACATTATTGTAATTCTATGTAAATACTAGGATCTGGGCTTTCCATCCAAGTATTTTTCTCGGACGTCTGTCTATGCGTCTCAGTGAATCTGTATGTTCACCGTCTTATAATGATAGAATCTGTAGCTTTTTGGGGGAGACGACGAAGAAGTAGGTGCAGCGTGCCTGATGTTTTTGTTAGCTGACAAAATATATTGACGATGCCGCTCATGCCGATGCCGCCTATGCCGACAAAGTGTATTCGAGAAACAGATGAAAACATAAGAAATTAAGAAAGGTTATTTAACTCTGTCATAAGCTGCAGTGGCAGCGCGTCCTATTTCATTGAGAGTAGGGTCAGGATGACGATTGAACTCTAAAGGGTAACCCCAATACAGTAATTTTCCGCCTTCGTACACGCAAAAATAGACGGATTTATAATCACCAAATGATATAATGTATTGTTCTACATAATATTTTTTGTTTGGGCTGGATGGCAAATTAATTTCAAAAGTATTTTGCGGCCCTTTACTTATAGAGTCGCCTACATCTTTAACTGTCATTCCTTTGGATAGCATATTTGCATCGGCAAGGGTGAATTGAGCGCAAGAATTGAATGCGATTGAAGCAGAAATAGCAGCTAAAAACAAGTAAAGTCGCATAATTTCTTTGTTGTTCTAATGGTTGTAACGAACTTTTAAATCTGTAATTGACTGTTTGTCAATTGTTATCTTGGTAATATAATTTTTTAATTTCAGAAGATAAGGCAAATATGTTAGGATCTTCAGATTTAGAAAATTCTTGTAAAAACCCCCAATATAATAGTCGGTCATCGCGAAAGAGCAAAAGATAGCCGATTGTATTGGCACTTTTCTTCTGAGTAGTTGTTCCGTAATTATAAACGCCGTTTGTGCCTACAAATCCCGGATCTGTCGTTGTTGTTGTGCTAACTCCGATTTGCATATCATAACGACGCGCCTGATACGTTGCGCCTTCATGACGAATTGTGTATATTTTCTTTGGTTCGAGGTCAAATTCAGATTCAGCATCTCTTGCACTCATGCCTTTTCTTAGGTGGCGCAGTTCGTCATAGCCCATATACGTTTTGCATGAGTTGAGGGCAATGCTCAGAATTGCAAGGAATAAGAATAGAAGTTTAGCTGCCATGTTCTATCAAGATTTAAGAGCATTTTTAATCATTATGCTGAATTTGACTGACAAAAATACCAGATTTTTACCTTATGATTTTTCGTTGATTTATCGGTTTATTTGTAACAAACCTGCTGATGTTTTATTGTTTTTTCGAACAGTAATATAGTACTGTCCAATTGCAATCTCTTTTGTGGCAAACTGTAGAATGACAGAGCCGTTTAAAGGAATTTTCACAGTTCCCAATACTATTATATTCTTGCCAGTATTATCAGTTAAATAAACTTCCAACACATCGCCAACCTTGCCATGAATAGTGCATTGCGCGCCGCTATTCGCGGGATTGGGAAAAATATCAGTTACAGAAAGTGAATCCGAATCATTTTGTGACGGCAGATTATAATCAGAAAATTTTACAACAGCTTGATATCCTTCAATATTAGCGCGAGGGCTTGTACCGTATTCGTCTTCTGCTTGCACCTCAAGCGAAACAACGGCTTGAGAGTCGTTTGTGCCAGCTTGATTAAAACTCATGCGCTGCAGAAAAGCGGCGGCACGGGAAATTGGCACGATAAATTCCCAGCTGTTCGTATTGTTGTTTGATTTAGGGGGTATAGCCGGAAACACTCCGTTGAGCAATCGGCTGTCCCACAAAACTTTCAGGCGAAATTGTACGATTCCGAGAGACGCTGATTTCGCCGAATCTAATGTAACCTGACGCAGCTCTAATAATGCAGTTTGATGAGCTTGTATTGACACGATGCTGTCTGGCGACGATAATTTTCGAATTGCAAACTCTCCTAAATATCCTATGCCGCCAGATCGAATATTTACTAATGCAGTGCAGCCGCTTTCACTAGTTGCTAGCACGCTGTATAATCCTATGGAAGGCGGTGTAAAAGTTCTTGCTGTCTGACCGTACAGCCGTATTGTGTCGGGAGGAAATCCAGAGAACCATTGCCACGATTGAGCAGCTGGACCGGTAAGCATACCTGTTCGGTTATCTTCATAATAAATGCTGTCGGGGCGAGACAGTTTTTCAACTGAAACGAGATTCGACGTTCCACTGCAATTATTAGCAAATACAACTGCTTGATAATTGCCAGATTCCGTGGCTTGCAGCATCCTTTTTACCATTGTTTGCAGTTCCTTCCCATTGCGATACCAGCGATATGAATCACCTTCTCCAGCATCAAGCATTGCGCTTTGTCCGTCGCAGAATCGGAAATTTCCTGCAATTAACGGATGAAGAGAATCGCTGATATTTATGGTTAGCGAAGTGTCGCCTATGCAGCCGGAAGGTGAAAACTCACGCACATAGATTGTGGCGGCGCCTGGCGAAATAAAAGTAACTGCAACGGAGGCGCTGTCAGATGCGCCTGACATCAAAGCCCCGCCGTTTATGCTCCATTTGTACGTATTTTTTGTTTGAGGGTTTGCAACCTCATAGACAACTTCTTTTGCTCCTACACAAGCAATTGATTTGCCGATAATTAAAGGAGTAGGATTCACTCCTTTGCGATATGTTTTTTGCTCTGAAACTCCTTTGCATCCGCCAATGTCTTCTACGAATACAGAGTAATCGCCCTCTTGCGTTACAATATAGATTGATGATTTTTCACCCAATATGTCTTGATTATTTCTTTTCCATTGATATTTTGCAAATCCTGTTGGTGCTTCGAGAGTGTCGGATGCGCCATTGCATAAGGCAAATACACCGCTGCGGCTTACTATTTCCGGTCTCACGCCTTTCTCATCAACAGAAATTCGAAATGTAGTGTCTGCAAAGCATTGCGTTGCATTAAAAATTTCCCTCATTCGCAGCACCACTATTCCTTTTTCCCCAAAATTGACGGTAACTGTCGAAAGATTTTCGCCGCTTGTTATTGATGCTCTCGATGCGCCAGAATCTATTGACCAATGATAGCTTCTGCCCATGCTGAAGCTTGCTGCGCGATATGCGACGTTTTTTTGATTAACACAAACGACATCTGTTCCTTCTATTATAGGCAATGGAATTGCTTGCTCTGCTAACGATAGTTCTTCTGAAATTCCTTCGCAGCCGTTTTGATTCCGGACTTCTACACTATATTTTCCCGATTCAACAACGGAATAAACAGAATCATTGCCTACCGGAATTTGATTGCGCAGCCATGTGTATTTAGCAAACTTTGTGGTTGTAGAAAGTCGAATAGCCGATCCATAGCATAAAAATTCTTGAGATTTAATGATAGATGGCTGTACAACATCTATGGTAACGATGAAAATTGCACTGTCAGAATGATTGTTCGCATCAGTAACCACGCATAGTATTGTTCGATTATCCAATGGTTTTAAGCGAAGGACATCGTCAGAAACAGAAATAATTTCATCAGCTGGTATTGGCTTGCCGTTTGTTAATTGCCATTTATATGTGAGAGGCGTTTTTCCGGCAGTTGTAATAACTTGCAAAGAGGTGTCCTTGCCGGTGCAAACGCTAATTTTTTCAGCTAAAGGACGCACTCGAACAGGCGCAACGGATGTGCGAAATGAACGAATGCCAAGTCGAAATCCCGTCGCTCTTTCATCAACAGTCCAATAATATACAGTCTCAGGTAACAACAAAGAAGCGGGAGTTGCAGTTGTGTCATTTTCATTTGATGTCAAAATTGAAATAACATCGGATGCAGATCCAGTAGTAAATGCTTGGGGCGAAGTTGAAAGCGACACTTTATAGCCATTGCTGCCACTGTGTTTTAACCATCGGAATGTAGGGCGCGTGTCAATTTCCATCTGTCCGTTTGCAGGCCAAACTAAATAGTCGGTATGGTCTTCTATATGCAAAATTATACCATTAGTGCCTACAATCCAACCGCTTCGGGCGTTGGCAAAAGATATTGCAACGAGATTTTCTGTCGTAATATTCAGATGCTGTTTCCAAGAAAAACCTGCGTCATAGGTTGAAAGAATTGTGCCTTGCGCTCCTACAATCCAACCATTCAGTATATCAGTAAACTTTACGGCATTTAGCGAACGCGCAGGTGTTAGAAATGAAACATTTGACCAATTTGAGCCGCTGTTTTTTGTTTGGAGCATTGTAGAATTGCTGCCTACTGCCCAGCCGGTAGTCCAATTAGTCAAGCAAACACTTTTTAATTCTTGATTTGTCCCGCTATTCTGTGGAGTCCAGCTAGTTCCTCCGTTAAAAGATGTGAGAACTTCGCCTAATGCGCCAACTGCACAACCAAATTGCGGATCAGCAAAATGTATGGAATTCAATGCCTTAAAATTTGGATTTGAAGTTTTACGCCAATTTGCCCCTCCGTCGTTAGTCATAAGAATTTGACCGTCTACGCCTGCGCTCCAACCGTTCATCGGATTTGTCGGCAGAAAAGTTAATGAACGCAAATGATCGGTTGTGCCAGTTGAGCCGAGCGTCCAAGTTGCGCCAGCATTGGTGGAAACCAGCGCAGTTCCCACATCTCCCACAGCACATCCGCGGCGATCGTTAATAAATTGTATGCTATTGAGATTTACGGGAACGTTAGTTTTTTGTCGTTGCCAAATGCTTCCGCCGCTTGATGTTGCATAGATGTTGCCGAATGTAGACGATATCCATCCGTTTTGGCTGTTATCTGAAAAATAAACTCCAGTGAGCATTCCGCGAGGTTTTTCGGCCAAACGTAGCCAGTCAAATCCGCCGTTGCGAGTTGCTAACAGCAAGCCAGATTTTCCTGAAACCCAAGCTTTATGAGTATTTTGGCTACCGCCCGCAAAAATTCGAGTTAAATCGTCATTATCAAGTCCAAGTGCTCGATTTGAGTCATTAACGCTTATCCAGTTTGTTCCGGCATCAATAGTTTTTAATATCATTCCTCCATTGCCGGCAGCCCAGCCAACGCTTGTGCCTGAAAAATGAACGCTGTTTATTTTGCTAAAAATACCGCTGTTTTGAGTAATCCATGAATTGCCGCCATTTGTTGTTTTGGCTACAAAACCGCTGTCTCCAACAATCCAGGCTGCTTGAGCAGACAAAACAAAAACGCCGCATAAATCATACGTTGTTGGTGAAATAAGAGATTGCCATGTTGCTCCTGCATCGGTAGACCGCAGAATTATTCCGTTTTGTCCTACGGCAAGAGTTAGCGACGGAGAAAGAGGTGAAATATCAGATAAATTTTCGGTTGTTGGAGTGGCGGCAGCAAACCACGAAATACCGCTGTCAGTTGTAGTAAGTATAGAGCCGTTTTGACCGACAATAAAGCCGCGTACATTCTGTCCCGGAATATATCGGATTCCTGTTAAATTGCGATTAGTGGGAGATAATCGTTGGTTCCATGTTTTACCTCCGTCGTTTGTACCAAAAATTATACCGCCGCGACCAACAATCGTTCCAATCTTATCATCTGCAAATCCTATGCAAGCAAAGTCAGATTTTGTTTCGGCTTTTTGCGCAGTCCAAGTATCGCCTCCATCGGCTGTAAATAGAATTGTGCCAAAATTACCGCATGCCCAGCCAACTGAAGTATTGGATTGAAGAAAATAAATAGCATTAATATCGTAGGGTTGAACGCTCCATGATAATTGCGCTGTCGCTTGTATTAACTGCAATGCGTAAATTATAACTGCAAATGAAATTAATGATGATGTCTTCATGATGTTGATTTCGATATATCGGTTATGACGCTACCGTTATAGAATGGAAGTGATGAAAGAGTTCCGATTGAGGAACAATATAATACATCTTCTGACAGTCCAAGCGAATGTAAAGTGCGTGCATGAGAAGTCGAGTGTAAAATGTTTGCTAAGCGATCTTTTACAGCTGCATATATGCCAACTGACGCAAGTGCCTCGTCCGTTAATTCATAGCCATCTGTAAAATATGATGCCATCATGCCCGCACAAAGAGCGTCTTCATAACTGAAACCGCCATTATTTCCTGCGCAAATAAAAGTAAGGGATGCCGGATTTTGTTCGTCTATGAACTTATATGTCATCGGAATATTGGCAAAACAGCTAAAAATCCGAATTGTATTTTCAGGAGCTTTGTACAAAGCTGCAGTTCCGTTAGTAGTTGTCATAATAAGCGATTTATTCGTGACTTTATCAGCGCTGTACTCCAAAGGAGAATTGCCCAAGTCAAAATGAGGAGGAGGCAAACCGCCTCGCTCGCCGCACAGCAATGCATCAATGTTTTTATCTTTGATCTGCCATGCTTCTTCCACTGTGGCAACAGGGATTATTTCAGCCGCTCCTGATGCAAAAGCTGAGCAAATAGTTGTGCTTGCTCGAAAAACATCTATAATAACAGCAATATGTTCTTTTTTTTGAAATTCAATATTACGGGGAAAGAGTGAAACGTCGAGCATGAAAAATTTGTAGTAAAACTATATTAACAATTTCACAAATAAGCAGTTACATCAATCTGAAAATATTCTTGGCAAAAGTAAGAAAATTTGAAAAAGCGCCGCATCAGTAAATAAACATTTTGCGACAATGGGTAGCTCTTACAAATATAACTCATAAAATATAGTATTTTTGTGTCTGCTTTGTTACAATTCTATGATTTTTCCTACTATTAAGGCATTAAAATGAAGGTTCTAGCATCTCATGAAGAAGTAATTTCGTTTGCCGGCGATGCGGCGATTGTTTTTTTCTTTGAGGACAGTGACATATTTACCGCACAAAAAAATACAATTACAAAAGCGTTTCCCACTGCTGAAGGATTATTTTTAACAGATGATTTCACGGGAAAAAAGAATTCCATGTCATCAGTATACACTGGTTCAAAATCTTTGCCTCGCTTATTATTAGTTGGATTAGGTGAAAAGAAAAGCTTTGCCGTGGGCATTCTGCGTCGAGCTGCCGCTGCGGCAGCAGCATCTGTAAAACAATCAAGCGCAGAGGCGTTGGCCATTGTTTTGCCGTCAGCCGAACACATATTATTGGCTGATGTCGCACAGGCAATTGTTGAAGGAGCATTGCTTTCTGGATATAAATACGATAAATTCAAAACAGAAGGCAAAAATGCCAAGAAGAAGCATCTCAAGAAAATAACTCTGATTTGCGCTGATAAGACCGATGTTAAATCGGTGCAAAAAGTTGCTGACTATGCCAAAAATCTTTGCGATGGAGTGATGCTTGCACGCGATTTGGCAAATGCTCCAAACAATGAAATTTATCCTGAAACATTGGCCGAACGCGCCGCTGAGGCAGGTAAAGAAGGGGGTTTTTCAGTAAAAGTATTCGACAAAGAGAAAATACAATCTTTGAAAATGGGCGGTCTATTGGCGGTAAATGCCGGTAGCAAACGTCCGCCTGTTTTTATCGTGATGGAATATAATGGCGGCAAAACTGGTGAAAAGCCTATAGCACTTGTTGGCAAAGGAGTTACTTTCGACACCGGAGGTATTTCTATAAAACCCGGTGCCGGCATGAGTGCAATGAAATTTGATATGCATGGCTCTGCCACTGTTATCGGAACAATGTATGCCGTTGCCAAAAATAAATTGCCGATTAATGTTGTTGGTTTAGTGCCCTCAACCGATAATATGCCGGACGGCGCAGCGTATGTTCCAGGCGATATTGTTACGTTTATGAATGGAAAAACTGCCGAAATTGACAATACAGATGCGGAAGGCCGTCTCATACTTGCTGATGCTCTTTGCTATGCGGATTCTCTTAAGCCACAGGGAATTATTGATGTTGCAACATTGACTGGAGCTTGTGTGATAGCGCTTGGCTCGGTTACAACCGGTTTGATGGGAAATGATGACAAGATTAAGTCACGGTTGAAAGATTCAGCAGAACGCACTGGCGAATATGTTTGCGAATTGCCTCTCTATGAAGAATATGAAGAACAAATAAAAAGCGATTTTGCTGACGTGAAAAATTCTGGCGGCAGACCGGCAGGCACAATAACGGCAGCATTGTTTTTGAAAAAATTCATAGGCGATTCTTCTTGGGCGCATTTGGATATTGCTGGAACCGGCATGCTTGATGCTCCAACTGAAATAAATCCTAAGGGCGGTTCAGGCGTTGGAGTTAGATTGCTGACTGACATGCTAAAAAATTGGTAAATCAGATCTTCCCTATACTTTCAAAATATGCAAAGCTCCGTTCAGCAAGGCGGGGCTTTTTGCTAATATTTACAGCAAACCACTAACATAACAGATACATGACCACAATTGAACGCTTGCAATCACTTCTTCAAAAGCGAATTTTGATTATAGACGGCGCTATGGGAACGATGATTCAGCGACATGCTCTCGACGAAGAAGATTTTAGAGGAAAAAATCAGATTCACGATGGTTTGCACGAGCGTGTTTGTCGCCACCACCATGATTTGAAAGGAAATAATGATATTCTCTCGATAACGCGACCCGACATAATCAGCGATGTTCATAGGCAGTATTTGGCTGCCGGTGCTGATATTATCGAAACAAATACGTTTAGCGCAACGAGCATAGCGCAATCGGATTATGATGCGCAGGAATTTGCTTACAATATGAATTTTGCTTCGGCCTTAATTGCAAAGAATGCAGCCAATGATTTTTCAACGCCAGAGCGCCCTCGCTTTGTGGCCGGCGCAATTGGTCCAATGAATAAATCATTGTCCTTATCCCCAGATGTCAATAATCCCGGATTTCGCTCAACTTCTTGGGACGTTGTTGTAACAGCATATACTGAGGCAATTCGCGGACTTCTTGACGGAGGGGCAGATATTTTGCTAGTCGAAACAATTTTCGACACATTGAACGCAAAGGCAGCCATCTATGCAATAAGCGAATATTTTGCTAAAACAGGAGCAAACGTTCCTGTAATGCTCTCCGGCACAATCGTGGATATGAGTGGTCGTACTCTCTCCGGTCAGACAACAGAAGCATTCTGGAACTCTGTTCGTCACTGTCCGAATTTGCTCTCCGTAGGGCTAAACTGCGCTTTAGGTGCAGAGCAGATGCGTCCGTTCATCGAAGAATTATCTCGTGTCGCTGATTGTTTTACAAGCATTTATCCAAATGCAGGATTGCCGAATGAAATGGGCGGCTATGATGATTCTCCAAAGAATATGGCAGAAGTTCTTCACGATTTTGGTAGCTCGGGATATTTTAATATTGTTGGAGGATGCTGCGGAACAACACCAGAACATATTGCAGCAATTGCAGAAACAGTGAGAAATTTGCCGCCGCGAAATATACCAGATCGTCCAAAATTTATGCGCCTTTCAGGATATGAGCCATTCGTGCTACGTTCTGATACAAATTTTGTAAATGTAGGCGAGCGAACTAATGTAACCGGTTCGGCTAAATTTGCAAAACTTATCAAGGATGACAAATATGATGAAGCTCTTGTTGTAGCAAGACAGCAAGTCGAGGCAGGCGCACAGATTATTGATGTCAATATGGACGAAGGACTCTTGGACTCTGAAGCTGCAATGACGAAGTTTTTAAATTTGCTTGCTGGAGAACCAGATATTGCAAAAGTGCCGATTATGTTAGATTCGTCGAAGTGGACTGTGTTAGAAGCCGGTCTTAAATGCGTGCAGGGCAAATCAATAGTGAATTCAATTTCCATGAAAGAAGGCGAAGATCGCTTTATTGAGGAGGCCGTTAAAGTGCGCCGCTATGGGGCTGCAGCAATTGTAATGGCATTTGATGAACAGGGGCAGGCAGACACTTTTGAACGAAAAATTGCTATTTGCAAACATGCTTATTCATTACTTACAAAAAAAATTGGTTTCCCGGCAGAAGACATAATTTTTGACCCAAATATTTTTGCGATTGCGACCGGCATTGAAGAGCATAACAACTATGCTGTTGATTTTATTCATGCTACTCGTTGGATCAAAGATAATTTGCCCGGAGCAAAAGTATCTGGCGGCGTATCTAATTTGTCGTTCGCATTTAGAGGTAATGAGCCGGTGCGCCGCGCCATGCACTCAGTATTTCTCTACCATGCGATTCAGGCAGGCATGGATATGGGAATTGTGAATGCGGGGCAAATTGACATTTATGATGAAATTCCTAAAGATTTGCTGGAATTATGCGAAGATGTAGTGCTCAATCGTCGCAATGATGCAACAGAACGATTGGTGCAATTTGCCGAAAATTTAAAAAATACCGGCAAAGAAGCAAGCGTTAAGTCAAAAGAGGAAGAAGTATGGCGCGCCGCGCCTGTTGCCGAACGCCTCAAGCACGCGTTGGTGAAAGGTATTGATACTTTTGTAGAAAACGACGTTGAAGAAGCAAGATTAGAGTATAACTCGCCTTTGACTGTCATTGAAGGTCCGTTAATGGACGGCATGAATGTAGTAGGCGATCTTTTCGGAGCAGGCAAGATGTTTTTGCCTCAAGTTGTGAAATCAGCGCGTGTGATGAAGAAAGCAGTAGCTTATCTTTTGCCTTATATGGAAGCTGAAAAAAAGTTGTCTGGAAATGAAATTAAAAATAACGGCACAATTCTCCTTGCAACAGTAAAAGGCGATGTGCATGATATAGGAAAAAACATCGTTGGAGTAGTGCTTAGTTGCAACAACTATCATGTAATTGATTTGGGCGTGATGGTGCCGGCAGATAAGATTCTTGAGATTGCAAGCAAGGAAAATGTTGATATAATAGGACTTTCAGGGCTTATTACTCCGTCGCTCGACGAGATGGCGCATGTTGCAAAAGAAATGGAGCGTCGTGGATTTTGCAAACCGTTGTTAATTGGAGGAGCAACCACTTCACGCGTGCATACAGCAGTTAAGATAGAGCCAGCGTATTCTGGAGCTGTGATTCATGTGCTTGACGCTTCTCGCGCTGTTCCTGTGGTCAGCAATCTTGTAAATGCTGCGGTTTCTGCTCAATTTGTATCGAAGACACGTAAAGAATATGCAATTATTCGTGAAGATTACATTAGGCGATCTCAAGGTAAAAAACTTATTCCCATTGTTGAAGCAAGGAACAATAAATTAAATCTATGGACTTAAACTATAAGAATTATAAAATATTTATTAAGCATAATATATTACGTCATATTTTTTATTACAATAATGACTTATTTTTGCATGAGAATCTATGTACTAAAATGCCTCAATTCTTTTCATTGCATTTTGTCATATTATAGCCGATTAATTTAATTGTTACATTAATTTTATAGGAATTGTCATGAAACGTATGATAATTGGAGTATTTGGGTTTTTTGCTCTTTCAATAGCAGTTCGCGCTGCCGATGCACCATCAGCTGATCACATGAACGCCACTGGTGCTAAATATGTTCATGATTGGGCTTGGGAAGTAACACGCATTATGATGAAAGACGGTTTTTCGCCTTGTGTAGCCAGCCGAAATGATAATTTGGCGCATATTGCAGGATATCAAGCAGCCCAGCCCGGATATACGGAAAAATATGCGTCTTTGGCAGGTCAGGTACCCGATCTTAAACCATTCCCACAGCCAAGCGTTGGAAAAATATACGATTGGCGCATCTCAATGATAACTGCCTATAGAGGTATGATAAAAAAACTTTTGTATCATTCTTCGATGTGCGACAGTATGTATGATGCAAATATTAATGAAATTAGCTCAGAATATGTAGGAGTAAAAGACAGTAATGCTATAATTTCGCGATCTGTATCGTATGGGGAAGATGTTGTGAAGTTTATGCTGCCTTGGGTAAAAAGCGATGGGCATAATAAAAATCAAGGTCGTCCGCGCTATAATTGGCCGCGTGGCGAGCAGTATTGGGTTCCAACTCCTCCCGCTTTTGCCGAACCACTCGATCCATATTTCCCAACAATGCGTCCTATGACAATAGGTGAGAACCGCGAAGAATTTCAACCGATGGCTCCAATACCTTTTAGCAAGGAAAAGGGATCGGCATTTTACGACATGGTAATGCAAACGTATGTAACTGCAAATGGTCTAACTGACGAACAAAAAGATATTGCCTATTTCTGGGACTGTAACCCGATTAAAACATGGAATGCAGGACATTTTGTCTTTAACACAGAGCAAATATCTCCGGCTGGACATTGGATAAATATCTGTAAAATTGCATGTTTAGACGACAAAGCAGACATGATGAAATCGCTTCGCGCCTATGCTTTAACTTCAGCGGCTCTATACGACGCATTTATTATTTGTTGGGAAGAAAAATATAAAGTTCATGGAATACGGCCGGTAACCTATATAAATCGCTATATTGACTCAACTTGGGAGCCATTGCTCCAAACTCCTCCATTTCCAGAATATACAGCCGGGCATGCAACAATATCGGCAGCAGCAGCCGAAGTGCTGACACAAATTTTTGGTCCTATGCCATTTAATGACGACACTGAAGTTCTATTCGGCTATAAGCCGCGCAAATTCAACAATTTCCATGAAGCAGCTCTTGAGGCGGCAGCCAGCCGGGTTTATGGTGGTATACACTTTCCACGATCGGTGAATGAGGGGAATCGCACCGGTACTTTAGTTGGAAAAAGAGTTATGAAAAAAATCTTAACTATTAAAGATAAAAAATAATATATTATTTAATGCCAGTTGCATATATTATTGATTAACATGGATTTGCAGCGTATTAAATCTGTTCTACAAGAAGAAAAAATTGATTTGTGGCTGTTATACGATTTTCGCGGCAGCAATTCAATTGCATGGCAGATGGCAGCGATAGAGCCCGATGCTCACTGCACGCGCCGCTGGGCGATAGGTATTCCCGCTTGTGGCGAACCGTTCAAAATTGTTCATGCCATCGAGCATTTTACGCTTGGCAATGTAGAAGCGCGGCAAATTATCTATTCAAACAAGGAAGAATGGCAGCAAAATTTATGTGAAATTGCAGCAAAATATCCGGTGATTGCCATGGAGTATTCACCGGATAATGCAATTCCGGTAGTAAGCAAAGTTGATGCGGGAACAATTGAATTTATTCGCGCAAACGGCGGCAATATTGTGTCGTCTGCCAATCTGGTGCAAAAAATATACGCCGTTTGGAGCGATGGTCAATATGAAGAAAATCTGCGGCACACTGCTCCAAAATTACGGGAAAGTATGTTTTCGGCATTTGATTTTCTTCGCCGCCAAATAGTTAATAAATATAAAGTTACAGAATATGATGTGCAACAGCATATTCTGTCTGAATTTGTCAAATTCGGTCTTGTAACAGACAGTCCGCCAATTGTAGCGGTGGCTCGCAATGCGGCGAGCCCCCACTATGCGCCTTCAGCAGAAATTCATGCAGTAATTCCACGAGATGAGTTGGTTCTGATAGACATGTGGGCAAAAACATCCGACCGTAATTCAACGTTCTCTGATATTACGTGGATGTGCTATACTGGCAGCAACGTGCCTAAGCGATACGAAGATATTTTTTCTGTTGTGATCGGCGGGCGTGATGCTGCACTTGATTTCGTAAAAAAACGCCTTGCAGAAGGGTGCGAAGTCAGTGGCTATGAAGTGGATGATGCGGCACGAAATTTAATTACAAGTAAGGGCTATGGCAAATACTTTATTCATCGTACCGGCCATAGCATTACTACGGAAACTCATGGTGCCGGAGCAAATATGGATAATTATGAAACGTATGATACACGATGCATTATACCGCTAACTTCATTCTCAATTGAGCCAGGAATCTATATTCCTAATGATGTTGGAATGCGTTCGGAAATCAGTGTAGTTATTGCATCAAACGGCGAAGTTTTAACGCCGTCGTCGCCATTGCAAACATCAATCGAAGCATTGCTTCCTTAATGAATTGCAGTTGAGCGTTTTATTTCTTCAATTTATCAGTGAGCGTAAGCACGGCCGCTACATAATCTTTGCTGTTATTGTAGTGAAACACGGCATTTTCTTGTTCTTTTCTCGAGCTGCCCCAGCCGTTAATTTTCAAATAATTGCCAATGCTAAAAATGGCGTCAGTCTTTTCAAACAAATTGATAATTCCATCGCCATTTCCATCTTTAGCCCAGCGAATATAACTTGAAGGCAAGAATTGCGATAATCCGAAAGCGCCTGCAGTCGAGCCATTTAGCTCAAGCGGATGCAATGGCGAAATCCTTCGCAAAGTATCAAGTGCCATGAGTTCTCCCAAAGCCCATGATGCTTTTTTTTGAGCGCGCTGCTCTATTTTCACGTCAAGCGCCTGCAATTCTTCGTTCGTTCCAGTCCAATCTTTTCGCAATGCCTCTTTATTCATCGTAATAAATTCCTTTTGATTTGCCATCGCAACACTAAGAAAAACAGAAGGAACATTGTTTTTTCCAAGAATTGCTCCAAACTTAGTTTCTATCCACATAATAGCTGTCAACGCTTCTTTGGGAACGCCAAATGTTTTTTCTGCAACGTTAAGAAAATCTGCATTTTCCTGAAGAAATTCCTTGGCTTTTTTTACTGATTTATCATTGTAATTATGAGAATAGTCAAGCGAAGTTCGATAGCCGGCAACATTATAACGCACAAGGTTTTCTTTGAACTCCACTCTGTCGTCATCTAAGAGTTGACGTAGAAAAACAGTATCAATGCCTCGCACCAGCAACGATTCGGCAACCGGAGCAAAAATAATATGCTTGTACGATACTTTCTTTACAACAGCAGCCGCTTCTATACGCTGCGTGTCGCTGCCTCGCTTCGTAGGCGTTGTGCACGAAGTTACCACGCCTACGGTAAGACATAATATGAGAAAGGGTTTCTTCATTCGTACAAATCTTGCGCTGCTGATATTATAATTCTTTGGCAATATAATACCTTTCCTCTTCCTTTTTCTTCAATCGCAAATTTTAGACGAATAATCGGCTTTAATGGTTTATATGAAGTCAAAAGAAAGCGTGACAAATATTATTGTTTTGATGTGGCAGATTGAAAAGTCGTAGTATAATGTTGAATTCGATATGAAAGTAATCATTCCGATTTACAACTGTATTTTCGATATATTGCTTTTCTTATTTCGCTCTGATGATATCTCTATGCTTGAACTGTGCGTCACAACATTTCACAATTTTTCCGTATTTTTCGCGCAAAAGTAAATACCTTCCGTTGTAGAATGACGCCAATCAGCCAAGAATTAATCAGACGTCGAGAAGAACTCGGCTGGACAATTGCAGATGTTTCGTCAAAAACACGCATTCGAATTCGTGTGCTTGAATCCATCGAAGATGGAAATTTTGATGTTTTGCCACCAGCTTACGTTCGTTCATACCTTAAAATCTACTCTCAGATTGTTGGGCTATCCGAAGATGAGATGCTTGTTCTTTTGAATGAATCTATACCTTCAACCTCCGAACTTCAAGCTGGGTCTAGCCCAGATAGTTACACATCTTTAAAATATGACGGACGGCAACTATCATCACAACCCGGCAGTACGCCAATAAAAATATCCCAACCAATCATTTCAACGATAGTTTATGGAGCATTTGCAGTTTGCATCGGTGTTTTAGTGTATTACTTCTTCTTTCGAAGCGAACCGTCTTCCACTTTGTCAATGCGCCCTGGCGAAATGGCTGGCACAACCGAAATTACTGACGATACCGCGCAAGCATCATCAAAAGGCGGCGGAATGCTTTCCTATTTTAACGATACCTTTCCAGCCGACAGCATAATACTCGAAGCTCAGACCACCGATACTGCTTGGCTTACAATCAATATAGACGGACAGCGTAGCCAGCAAATAACGATATTGCCGCCACAACAATTACGATGGGCCGCAAAAGATTATTTCATACTTTCACTCGGAAATGCGGGTGCGATATCTCTAAAACGCAATGGGAAGCAATTACAAAAATTCGGAAGCAAAGGAAGCGTGGTTCGTCAAATTAAAATTACGTCAAATGATGTAATAGCATCATCCGAACCTTATACAACCACAGAGCCAACCGCTCAACAAACAAAAAATAGCTCTAGTGTACAGAACAAAAATAAACAGTCATCACAAATAACGTTTCAGCAACGCCAAAACACACAAGCACAAACAAACACTAAAAATAGTCAGCAAGTTCTAACAACAGCCAAACAACCTATAAATCCGACAAATATTCAATCAGTTCCAAAACAAGCACAAACACAACAAACAGTTTACGGCAATAGCATAAAACATACACCAGATACTCATACAACTGCTGTACAACAGAAGCCAAAGCCACAAACAACAAAAAATAATGCTCAACAAAAAAAATTACAAGAAAAAAAGAAGCTACAACAAAAGCATGCAAAATCGTCGCCCGCCCTGCAAAGAATTATAGGAAACACTTCCCGCGAAACAAAAAAGCAACGTCCTGAAATAATACCGGTAACTCCTATGCCAATTAAAAGTGAGCAGCCAAAATATTCTCCGTCCCCACAGCATCCAATTGAAAAAAAGAACGATGACTAAATAAGTGCAACGATACATATAATATTTATACTATCTCTTTAAGATATAAATTTTATGAACAATATTATCTCTGTTCAAGATTTTTTCCGCAATCCTAATACTCGCAATTTCGTTCTGTCGCCAGACGGCAATCACATAGCTTTTCTAAAGAACATCAACAATCGAATGACTCTTCATGTTAGCGCATACAATGGAGAATATGAAAAGATATTAGTACAGCCCGGTGATAGGGATCTCGTAGAAATTTTCTGGGGCAATAACGATATTGTGCTGTACATTATTGATACCGGAGGAGATGAGAATAATCACACATATTCTGTATCAATTAGCACAGGCGAAGTTCGCAATTTAACTCCTTTTCAAGGGGCTTTCGCTGTTGCATCACAACGCTTATACAATGATGACAATTGCTTTTTCTTAGCGAGTAATAAGCGCATGGCATCGGTAATGGACATGTACAAGCTCAATATTACAACCGGCGAAATAGATATGCTTTATGAGAATAATGAATCGTTTGTCGGCTTTCAAACAGATTACAACGATATAATACGATTGGCTTTTGCCTCCGATGGTGCGCATACATATACCTATCATAGAAAAACATCTGATGAAAAATTCTCTTTACTTTTTGCACCGAACGCAAATGAAAAATTCACCGTTTATAATTTTGCCGAAGACAATCGGCATATTTATGTTGGCGCTCATAATGGTCGAGACAAAGCGGGTATTTATCTTTTTGACACAGAAACTTCGGAATTTATCAAAGAAATATTATACGATTCAGAATTTGATGTTGCTCTTGATATGCCGCACTTTGGCAGAATGTTGTTTTCTCGAAAGCAACGAGTTCCTATTTGTATTCAATATCAGCGAGATTATCCTACTTCGATAGCAATAGACGATTACTATAAAACTATTTTCGATAACGTCAAAAAATATATAGGGAGCTCTAATATTAATTTAAATCTCAATTCAGTGAATGAAAATGAAACTATTTTTACATTTATAGCATCGACCGACAAACAGCCCAAAGTTGAATACTTGTACAATAGCTTGACTAATGAATTAAGATTGCTGAAAGAAAAATCTGCACACTTGCCCCAAGAACAAATGTGTGAAATGAAGCCTATTAAATATAAATCTCGCGACGGCTTTGATATTCATTCGTATTTAACTCTGCCCATTTTAACTGAGCCAAAAAATCTTCCAGCTATTATTTTACCGCATGGCGGGCCAAATTTTGTACGAGACGTGTGGGACTGGAATCCGCTTGTACAATTCCTAGCTAATAGAGGATATGCGGTTCTGCAGCCAAATTATCGCGGTTCGGATGGCTATGGAAAAAAGTTTTTCGAAATATGCTTCAAGCAATGGGGACGCACCATGCAAGATGATATAACCGACGGAGTGCTGTGGCTTATTGAACAAGGAATAGCCGATAAAGAGAGCATTGGAATAATGGGAGGTAGCTATGGAGGATATGCAGCTCTTGCAGGAGTTACATTCACTCCCGATCTTTATCATTGCGGCGTAAGCATTGTTGGAATAAGCAATTTATTTACATTTATTGAATCTATTCCGGCTTATTGGGAGCCATTGCTCAAAGCAATGTATGAACGCATCGGTCATCCTGAACTTGATAAAGAAATACTCTATAATGCTTCGCCCTTATTTTTTGCTGATAAAATTCGAGTTCCCATGCTTATTGCTCAAGGCGCTAATGATCCCCGTGTGAAACAATCTGAGGCTGATCAAATTGTTGCAAAACTTCGCAGTTCAGGAAAAGAAGTCGAATATATCCTAAAAGAAAATGAGGGGCATGGCTTTCAGAATGAAGAAAATAAATTTGAACTTTTCGAAGTTGTCGAGAGATTTTTTGCTAAACATCTTGGAGGAAAAAGTTTTACAAATGCAACTATGCTGCAATAATTATATGATTTTTACCAGAAACTGCTTGTGATGACGGAATAAAAACCGAAATGGCAATTCTAATGACTTCGTAATGACAAAGCTCAGTGACACTGCAATTTGCTTGTCAAATTGTGATAGATTTGCTATAAAAGGATCGTCAGATTGAAAAGAACATCCATCGAAGTCAGTTGTCAGATTAAATGCTCGCGCCAAATTGCCCGGACCTCGAGATAATAGATATTTTGCACATTTTTATCCCTGAATTTATTCATTTCATAAATGCAGGCAATTAGCATTAAAGCTCTCAACAACACAACGCTGCTTATTCCTTCCACTTCGGTAACAACATTAATACAATAGTGAATGCCGTAACTTTTATAAACATAATTCAAGCCGCCTGCTTCAAACATCGAACTATTGTGTTTTGTTTTCCCAGACGCTGAGTACGATGCTTCATCTCCTTGATGCAAATATGCTTCTGTTTCTACAATGATGCCGGATAGCAAAGAATTTTGCGATAATATTGTTACAAATACAGATCCAAGCAATTCGCGAGCAATTGTTGCAGTATCTTGCATATAAAATTCTCTGTTAATTCTCTGATCTAACAATGAGCCCCCTCTTAAAAGGTTGTTTATTTTATTGAAGGAAGTTAAAATAAAGATAATAAAATTCGCATATATATTCA
>JBDHXA010000003.1:0-78565 GCA_039810485.1 Chlorobiota bacterium
TGCCGGTTTCAATCAAATCTCCGACAATTATTATCATCATAGATCATATATTGCTGTTTTGCATGGACTTTTGAATAAAATAAAGAATTTTATTATCTTTATTTTAACTTCCTTCAATAAAATAAACACCCTTTTAAGAGGGGGCTCATAGATATATCAATTATATACGTCCCGGACTTATTGGTCATGAAACTGACTTTGATTATAGAATGGAAGTGATTTCAGACATGGGAAGCTCATGGTTCTATGAAGATGATCACGATGGCATACTCCCGCAATGCCAAGGAGCGAGAATTAGAGAATTGGTAGAGCAATTCAAAAAAACTTTGAATAAACCATATACGTACGAGGATATAATAAAAATAAACAATAAGCGAATTGAATTAATGACCGATGCATGGAAATCAAAAGAATACGGTAAAACTATGCTTTCAGATGAGCGATATGGATTAATATTAGAAGATTACTTGTCCGAAGAGCTTGAATGGTTCCAAAGCATGAAAAATCAATCGTCAGCAGGTGCAGAAATTTACTATAAACACGCTGTGTTTATGGATAGGTTTAATAAACATTCTGAAGCATTGAATGCTATTGAAGAAGCAAAAAAAATTAATAGCAATAAAGGATTATATTATGCTATTAAAGCAGAGATTTTATATCAATTATGGCCGACTGATAAAAATTATAACAACGCAAAAAAGTCGTTCAAGCAGTATGAAACTGCAATAGGTTTGGAACCTGAAAACTTAGATTACAAGCTTAGTTATGCAATATTGATCGGCAATTATATTTGTGATAATAAAAGTCAAAATACAAATAAATTAAAGAAAAGGGCATCATTCTTATTACAAGAAACTATTGATAAAGGAATGACAGAAAATCAGAAATTGTTAGATGAACTGAAGCGCTTATGACAGATAAAATCATAATTATTAACTTTACAGACCATCATTGATATAAAAACTGAAAGTAGAATATACTGCAAATGAACATTGGCATGCATTGCATATTTTGGTTTGAAAAGTTTTAATAAACAAGAGTCATCTGCTTTGTAACAGTCGAAAATGCTTATAATCACAGAATTGTATTTGTAAGATTGCATCAAGACAATTCAAAATTCATATTGAGAGTTTCTTGTGTTTTATTAGCATATTCATCAGAATTTAGGCAAGATTATTGTAAAAGTGGGTAAATCTCGATAATTTTGCGCTTTCTTACCGGCATCATTCTAAAATTGTATATGATATGTCGGATAGTAAAACTTATTCCAAGTTAGCAATGTTTCAAACTTTTCCTTCGAACGTTACACAAAAGCCGAAGGAATTTTTCCTTAAAGGAGCCGGAGAACAATGGGCGTAATTACCCGCATGCGCGAAATATCACCATATATGCTGATAGCTTTCGCTGTTGTATTTATAGGATTTATGGTTATTTCAGATAGCAGCATTGAATCTATTTTTCATCGTGGCGATAATCCTGCAACTGCCGTTATTGGCGAAGTAAATGGCGAAAAGATTTTACTCTCCGATTTTGAAAATCGCTTAAAAGAACAGTTAGAATTTCAAAGACAAGGCAAATTAAGTACTGATATTGACGAAGAATATGTTCGCCAAGGAATTTGGGAGCAAATGGTTGAAGAAATTTTGGTGCGTCAGGCAGCTGTAAAAGCCGGAGTAGGAGTAACCGATGGCGAGTTGCTCGATCTATTGCTCGAAAATACACCGCAAGAACTTCGCAAGGATTATACTGACAGCAGCGGAAAATTCTATCGCGACGTGTTTATACGACGAATGACTAATCCCGATAGTTATGGTGATGAGATTCGCGAAGCAATTCAGAAAAAACAGTTGTCTCCAACAATAGATCCAGATTCTGAAGTTGTCAGATTCAAACGCGGCATTGTTCGAATTGAGGAATATTTTCGCAAGAAACTGTTGACAGAAAACCTAACCTCTGTCATTGGCACTGCTGGCTCAATCGTTTCGCAAAATTATGCTCTTGAAAAATACAAAACAGATAACAGCACTGCTGACGTCAATTTTATTTTCTTTGACGCAGGACCAGTTGACAATAAAGCAGTAAACGTTACTGATGAAGACATTTCTAAATATTATGAAAAATACAAGCAGTTCTTTATACAAAAACCTTCACGAAAAATTAAATATGTAGCTTTTGCAATAGAACCTTCTGAGCGTGATTCTGCTTCTCTTCAGAAAAAAATACATCAGTTACAAGATTCTATGTCGAAGTATTCAACTATAGCTGAAAGAGATTCGCTTTTTGAGCTTTCATATTTATCGCTTGGTGGAAAAACAAATGACTTTGCAGCTGTAAAAACTTTAGAACCTGACAAGAGATCTCTTTTTGAAAATGCTGCACCACGAAGCGTCATAGGTCCGGTTATGGAAATGAACGGTACGTTTTTCTATCGAGTGGACAGCGTTCGCACCGGCGTAAATGAATTAGTAAAAGCGCGTCATATTCTCATTAATTTCGGCAATAACAAAGACAGCGCAAAAGCCGTGGCAGAAGGGTTATTACGCAGAGCTAAAAAAGGAGATGATTTTGGAAAGCTTGCTTCTGAATTTTCACAAGACAAAGGATCTGCAATGAAAGGCGGCGAATATGATTTCTTCCCACGCGGACGCATGGTAAAAGAATTTGAGGACGCCTGCTTTAATAATCCACCTGGCAGCATTGTCGGACCTGTAGAAACTCAATACGGCTATCATATCATCAAAGTTGAGGATAAAAATTCAACTGAAATTAAATACAGCCAAATCGAATTAAATATAAACGTTAGCAAAGCAACCAAAAAAGAAATTCAGCGCACGGCCTTATCGTTGAAACAGCTTGTAGAGCAAGGCACTCCAATAGATTCAGTAGCAAAACAAAATAAGAAAAACAGCATTGAAACAGCTTTCTTTGAAAAAAACGCTCCTGTTCTTGGCTCTCGCTGGCTAACAACGTTTGCTTTTGAAAATCCCGTTGGCAAAGTTAGCGAAGTGAAGGAAGTAAAAAATTACGGTTATGTTGTGGCGCAAGTGTCTGAAACTAGGGAAGATGGCATAAAACCGTTAAGCGATGTTAAAGAAGAAATAAAAGATAAACTGCTTCAAGTTAAAAAAGTAAAATCACTAGAAGGCAAAGCTAAGGAACTGTATGCCAAGATTCAAGGAAAAGATATTTTGGCGCGTGCATCCGAGGTTGATCCTTCGCTTCAAATTCGCACCGCGACAGCAGTACGAGATAATGGCGTCGTTATGGGAGTGGGCAACGATCCATATTTTACTGCCGCTGCTTTTTTGGCTCCCGTTGGTAAAATATACGGACCCGTTAGAGGCGAGCGCGGATATTATATTCTACAAGTAACAAATCGCAAAGATGCGGACACATCAAAATTCGTGGCTGAAAGTGCTAATATAATCAAGCAACTGCAACAAGCCGGGAAAAATCAGGCATATTATCAATGGCTTTCAGGAGCAAAGGAATCTGCCAAGATTGTAGATAATCGCGATAAATACTTCCGCGAGTAATATAAAGCCATATTGGTTGCTTGGCATATATTTAAAAAATTAAGGATAAATCAACGAAAAATATTGTAAGACACTTGTGATTTTACAGCTATACATCAATATGATAAAACAACTTATAAACTCGTCGAATGCCGGCGTAATGATTATCATTTGTGCGGCAATATTGCTGAACAGCTGTACAAAAAAAGCTGATCCTACCACAATTACCGGAATGACAACCTATACTGATTCCGTCAGGAAATTTTCACTGTTATATCCTTCTAATTGGAAAGCGAGAATTTTTAAAAGCGATAGGATTATAATCAATTCTGACACTACCAGAGCGGGAAGCGTGCGATTTACCGATTTTACGACTGAAGGTTCGCCAGCTGCTCAAATTATCCTTAGAGCCATCAAATCTGATGGACGCTCTCTCGATTCAATTATGCGCGATACGCGGATTTTTGAAGATAAGATTTATAAAGTTGAAAATTCTACGCTCGACGGTGCAAAAGCTATAAAAGTAACGTATGAATTTCCGCTTGAAGACGGACTATTCAAAGGTGAGCAGTATTTTGCAATGAAAGACACCGCTACAGCCACAATGTTGTCATTCGACGCTTTTGCAAGTACTTTCGATAGATACCGAGCTAATTTTGACAAGATACTGCAATCTGTAAAACTTGCAGAAACATACATTCCAGCGTCGCAGAAAGCAGACACAATTATTCAGCAGGCCGAGCCACAGCCGCCATCTACAACTACACGTACAATTACAGGCACTGGTTTTTCTATTGCCATTCCAGATAATTTTAGAGGCGAGCGTGGAAAAGTAGTAGGCACTCTCTATACCGTAAATTATGTGGGTGATCGTCTTGACTGTTCAATTCAAGTTGATGTGTTTGATGCTTCAAAACAATCAAAACTTGAAAAGATAGTTGATGACAATAAAGCGCGTTATAAAGCAACAAATTCAACTTCAACTACACTTGGCGGCGTTAAAGCATACTCTATAAATTACTCGTTTGTTAAAGATGTCAATAGCCGTGTTTATTTTGCTATAAAGGGCGGCAAGATGTTCAGAGTAACAATCAACTGGTTCAAGCCAAAAGAAGCAGAGTATTTGCCAGTATTTGAGAGATCTGTTGCATCGGTAAAATTGGACTGACATATTACAACATTTCTTATGCAAGGGCAGATGGTTTTCTCCATTTGCCCTTGTTTCGTAGATAATCTATGGATGTTTTGAAACCTCAATATTTACGATCTGGAGCAACTATTGGAATAATTGCGCCGGCTTCGCCGCAGCGAGATGATTTGCGATTAGAAAGAGGCGTGCGCTATCTCGAACGGCTGGGTTTTCGAGTAGAGTTAGGAAAGAACGTGCATGGAAAATATGGCGGATACTTGGCTGGAACAGATGCCGAGCGCTGTGCCGACATTGAGGGAATGTTTGCAAATAAAGATATTTCTGCAATTATTTGTTCGAGAGGTGGCTATGGAACTCCTCGTATATTGAATAGTTTAAATTATCGCACAATTGCAAAGAATCCTAAAATATTTGTTGGCTTTTCTGATGTAACAGCTTTGCAATCAGCTGTTTTTCTTCGTACAGGATTGATTACTTTTTCAGGCGCTATGGTTTCGGCAGATATGGCCGATGTATTCGACGAGGAATCGGAATCACAATTTTGGCAGATTTTGACAGAGCCAATCGAGAATAGGCTAATCACACAAAGCATAACACTTGAATCGCTGCAGAATGGAATTGCGCAAGGTCGACTTCTTTGTGGCAATCTTTCGATGATGGTTGGCTTGCTGGGAACGCCGTTTGCGCCGGAATGGGAAAATTCAATCGTATTATTAGAAGATATTGGCGAAGCTCCATATAGAATTGATAGAAATCTCATGCATCTTGAAAATGCAGGAGTTTGGAATAAACTCAATGGGTTATGTTTTGGACAATTTACGCAAACTGATTCAACGCCGGTTTCTGTTCCGCAACGAGATGTAACGGATGTACTTGCTGAATATGCTGCTCGAGCTGCTCTTCCTTCACTTGGAAATGTAATGTACGGTCATACAGCCAAGAAGCTAACTTTGCCTTTTGGCAGCTTAGTGCAAATTGATTCAGAAAATTGCAAGATTAAAATTACTGAATCTGTTGTGGTTTAATAAAATTTGGCGGATTCAACATTAAAGTGCAACACATTTGTAATTATTTTCTAGACTAGACAAATTTTATTACTGATTCAGACAACTTACCGAACAATGCCTAAACGACCAAATCTAACGTCATTATTATCCGACAATGACCAATAAATCAAAATCGGAACGCCATAGGCTGCGCTTTCGGGCAGCAATCCCCATAACCTTGAGTCGTAACTGTTTGCATAATTATCTCCCACAACAAAACAATAATTCTGCGTCAAAGCATATTTTACGGCAGGATTTCCGTCAATAAAAATAATTCTGTTTTTTAAAATTATTTCATGACCTTCGCGCACGATAATTGGATGCCATATTTTCTCATTTTCAGGAGATAATTCCAGAATCGTTCCTTTACGTGGAATTACAAACATCGAATCGCCAAAAAGTTCTGCGGTACGCGCTGAAGGCAGCTGCGTAGAACGTCCATTAATAAATAATGTATCTTCTTTTACAGAAAGAGTGTCGCCTGATAGAGCTTTTATCCTCTTAATAAACGAAACGCCGTTTTCATAAGAATTGTAGGCGGCAGCGTCAAGAGGAAGATGAAAAATTACCGGTTTTCCAACGGCAATAGAAGGGAATAATTTGCACGCGAAAACAAAATCGCCCGGAATTAGTGTCGGCGACATTGAATCGGAGGCAACTCTATCAAAATCAGCAACAAATGTTTTGGCAAAGATTATGCAGAAAACACAAGAAATAGCAGCGTAGATAAAGTAACGCAAAAAATGCGCCTTATGAGTTGATGAACACACGATATATAATGAAGCGGCTATTTTGCTGTCAGGAAGTTAAAATATCTTCACAGCCAATTTGCAGATAATTAATATCTTTTGCTTTTTATCAATACATTTTGGAACTCTGTCAAATTTTCAAGCACTTTTCCAGTGCCACGGGCAACAGCGGAAAGTGGGTCTTCAGCCACATGAACAGGCAAATTTGTTTCACGCCGAATCAATTCATCAAGACCTTTCAACATTGCTCCTCCACCAGTTAGCATTATGCCTCTATCGAAAATATCTGCCGAAAGCTCGGCGGGAGTTTTCTCAAGCAATGTGCGTATTGCCTCGACTATAACGCGCACCGACTCTGAAAGCGAATCGCGTATATCAACAGAGCTAACCACAATTTGCTCAGGAATTCCGGAAAGGAGATTGCGTCCTCGCACTTCAATTTCTAGCTCCTCAGGCAAAGGAAATGCAGAGCCGACCTCACATTTGATAATTTCAGCAGTCCGCTCTCCAATAAGTATATTATGCGTGCGCTTGAAATACTGAACAATAGAATTTGTCATTTCGTCGCCTGCAATGCGGATTGATTCGTCAATCACAATGCCTGACAATGCAATTAGTGCAATTTCTGTTGTGCCGCCGCCAATATCAACAATCATATTTCCAACGGCCTCGCCTACATTCAACCCAATGCCGATAGCGGCTGCCATCGGTTCGGCAATAAGATACACTTCTTTCGCACCAGCATGTTCGGCACTGTCTCGAACCGCGCGTTTTTCTACTTCGGTAATGCCCGACGGCACACAAACAACCACGCGGCGCGCCGGCTGCCAGCTTGGCGACACTTTCCGAATAAAAGCGCGCAACATTCCTTCGGCAATTTCGAAATCGGCAATTACGCCATCTTTTAACGGACGTATTGTTCGAATGTCGCGATGTGTGCGACCAAGCATGGTTTGTGCTTCGTGACCAATGGCGATTATGTGCTTTGTATTGCGGTCGTAGGCGACAATCGAGGGTTCATTCAGAACTACTCCCTTGCCTTTCATCCAAATAAGCGTATTGGCAGTTCCAAGATCTATGGCAACATCAGTAGAAAAAAGATTTAGACGCATGTAGAAAAAATTGAATAATAAATAGCGCTATTCATCTGAACTCGTAAGCGCAAACATTGTGCCTAAGCAGGACATTTATGAAGAATTATTACAAAAATCGTAAATATTGACGAACTAACCACCCTTTTACGACAAACATAACTGTATCTATTTTAAGCGTTCGACGATTCAGCGGATTGCGAATGAACGGTATTTTCTTGTATTGAGCTAATGTTCTTTTATGTTTCGCAAATGATATTCAAGAAGTAATCGCAATGGTATCTTTACCGATACAAGGGATTTGCTCGTTTTTCGAGTTTTAGATCGCGAAGCTGCGACGCCTTAATGCCAAATCGCAGATAAAATCCTTGGTTGAAGCCCGATGGCGTCCAGTCGAATGTCAAATCCCAGCAATGCAAATCTTTGGTAATGTTAATTGATTGAACAAATAAGTTTTGTCCGATGACATCGAAATTAAATCGTCCGCCTATTCTCCATGTAGTTGTTGGCACAATTCCAAAATCTCCGCTTATGTCGAAACGGCGCGTAATTGCGCTTCCGACAGGCGAAAAATATGTAAAAGCAGCTGCAAGATTTATTTGCCAAGGCATAGAAAAAGGAGTCCAGCCCGGACTGTTGTCGCCATACAAATCACATTCACTTTCGGTGTAATTAACTCGCGCCGCAAACCGTTCGCCTACGTTAGGACGCTTATTTGCTGTCGAATCGGATATGCCGCTGCTTTTTTCCTGCGCAGAGCCGTCACTACCAAAATGAGTGGATATATTCATAGAGAAATTAGTCAGACGCGCTAATCCTTTGCCCGAGCTTGCGAGAAATGAATTGATTTGCCGCTGAACGACTTGCCCAGAAAGTGAATCGAAAATCGGCGCACTATCGTACAATGAAAACGATGCGCGACCATTGAAATTCAAAAAATCGAGCGCGGGAGTGCGAAAATCGGTTGAAATATCGCTAAATCTGAGAGAATCCTTTTCAAAGTCATAATTACCGGCAATATTAAAGCGCAAGAGGTCAATCTTTTTATCTTCGCTTGTATCTCCTTGAGCAATCTTGGCTTCAAAACTATTGGCAAATGAATATGTCAATTGCTGCGATGCCTTCGAGCTTGAAAAACCGCCGTCGCTTTCAAAGTGTGAATAATCAATGCTGCGACGATAAATCGAATCGTAGTATGAGCCGATATACGATGTGGTTCTTGATGAAAATTCAGGCGTATAGCGATAGCCGAAAGAGGGCTGAAAAGTGTGACGAAGAGCATTTATGCCGAATATTCGCGGCTTCACCAAGCCAAACAAGCGAGTGCCAATATTGACGCCCATATCATAGCGATATTCACGCAAAGGCGCAACGCTGTACTCCATTGTATTTTCAATCAACGAGTCAGCAAGCCGCGAACGACTCAACTTCCGAAAATACCAATTCTCTCGATATGAAATACTTGGAGTTACCGAAAAATTGCCAAACTTTGGCGAAATTGAAATTGATGGCGAATGACTTATTGTAAAGTAACGTTCATCGCTTCTAAAAGATGTGTCGACTATATTCGAAACAGTATCGCGCAATGTCAGCACTCGAACACGATTCAATGAATAATTGCCGGAAACGCTGTAGTTCATCCCTATATCGCGCAGCCAGCTGTCAGACGGCACATATTTTTTCAGGGGAAAAATCTGCGGCACCGAATATGTGAGCGAAGGCGACATTTGCGATTCGTTCGTTATCAAATTTTGCGTGCGCGAAAACGCTGCCGACAGTGTGGAGCCATTATCGAACGACGTAGAAATCGAAGCATTTGAGTAGATCTGCTGCTGCAAACGCTTTGTAATATCAGTCGAAAAATTGCGATTGAAATCTTGTGATGAAAACGATAAATTTGCTGTGGCCGACGTTTGAGGTGTAAATTTTTGAGAATGCATCAAAGAAGCATTCCAACTATCTAACATTGGGTCGTCGGGCGTTGTGCGTCTCTTTCCAAAAGAAATTTGGAAATTTCCGTTCAAAACATCACGTTGCACATAACGAGTTGAATTTTTAAGCAAATACCCTGATTTGGTAAAAATGTCAACGCCAAATTGCGTATCATAATAATCGCTTAAAGCAAAATAATAGCCCATATTTTGGAATACAACGCCATTATTGCTCGAAAAGAAAAATGATGGAACCATCAATCCTGACTGTCTTCCGCCCCTATTTTCGAAGTAGAGACCAATCGGCAAGATAAATACCGGCAAATCTTCCACATACATAATCAGCGGATCAAAGAATATCCTATCATTGGTTATCACTTTCATCTCTGGCGATCCAAAATAGAAATGCGGATGCGGCTTATCGCACGTCGTATAAGCGCCATTTTCTACAAAAAACGTTCGTTCGTCCATGCGTTTAACTTTCGAGCCGTAATAAAATCCATTTTCAACATTCGTTTCGCCAAGAGAAATTATGCCTTGTTTGGTTTTTAGATTAAAACTTAGCCGCTCGCCTGCAAATTCTTCTTTGCCGTCAACAAATTTCGGGAAACCGCTCCCTTTTCCGGCTGAATCACGAACTCCCTGCGCTGAGAGTATGGTTTCATCGAATGACATTTCAATGATTTCAGCAGAAAGTTTTTGATTTTTCATCGTAATATTTGCATCGCCGCGCAGACGCATTTTTTTTGAGCTTAGCGTAAAGATCGCCGAATCTTTTGCCTGATAAACAATGATAGTGTCAATAGATTGTCGAACTAGTTTTGATGCAGAATCAACAGCAGCAACAAGGAGTTTTTTTTCAACTGTATCTCGCAAATGTGCAGAATCTGCCAATACTTTCTGCGTATTTGTTGGCTGGGAGTTAATCGGCGGAATTGTGTCGGTAGTCAAGAGCAGTTTTGTTTTTGCTTTCGCCTTTGTTTTCTTTTTGGCCGAATTCGCGGATTGCTGCAAAGAGGCCTTTGTTTGTGTATCGGACGCTTTCTGCTGCGCAAAGAGCGAACCAACAAACAGCATAAATATCGCTACAACACGCAGAATACTTTTCATTCCGAAAATTACAAATCAATTGAGAGCAAGAAGAAAAAAATACTTTCTAAATTTAAAAGCGGCTGACTTAATCGCTTGCAGAAATAATTTATGATAATTTCAGAACTTCTAACCGTATAATTTTTCTATGTATTTATAGTTTCATACTCAGCTCGCAACAGCAATTCTTCTTCCGGCTGAAGCTCTTTTGCGCGCCGTTTCATCACAGTGCGCGCCACGTCGAGGGCGCGGTCAATCTGATAACGCGGAGAATCTGAAGCGCCACCGAATGAAAAAGACGGAATTACCGAGGGAGCGTAATCCGGTCCTAATACTGATGATGAAACACCGGCAACTGTTCCTGTGGCAAACATTGTATTAATGCCGCTTTTTGTATGATCGCCACATAAAAGACCGAGCATAATTCTTCCGGTTGGCACTCGTTTTCCGGCAAGACGCACTATGATTGGAGAATACGTGTTTTTTAAATCGGATGTATTTGTATCGGCTCCCAGATTTACCCATTCGCCCAAATATGAATGTCCCAGAAAACCGTCATGCTGTTTATTGGAATATCCTTGAACAATAGAATTTTCCACTTCTCCGCCAATTTTGCAATAATCGCCAAAACTTGTTTCGCCATAAATTTTTGCTCCGATTTTGACGAGCGAATTTTGTCCGATGGCGCATGGACCAACAATAACAGAATTTGCCATAATTCGAGCTTTTTCCGATATTATAATTGGACCTTCTGAAGCATCTAATATCACGCCGGGAGATATTTCTACATTTTCAGCAACATATATTGCAGTTTCATTGATTCCATAGATTGATTTAGTACTATCAGAATGAAACGGCGGAATATTTTCAAGAACTTTTACATCTTCAGCTATTGCGCGACCATTCTGCGCAAGCGCATCCCAAAGATAATTCAAAGTTACAGCCGATGTTTCAATTATTTCAGAGCAATATTTTGAGACAGTTTCTATTATTTCCTCAAAATATCTGTCTCCGTCATTATCAAGCATTTGCTTGGCGCAGTGAAGTGCGTTCTCTCCTTTGAGAATTGCTCCTGCAATGTTGCCGGCATCGTTTCGAAAGCAAATATTCTTGTCAGATTGTTTCGCGGCAGTCAGCAATGTGCCAGCCAACTCCGCATTGAGCAGAAGATTGCCGGAAACAATGATTAAAATTTCGGCTTCATACAACGGCAAATTTTGAGATGTAGTGTTTGACTGTTTTTTTTGACGGGCAATAAACGATTGCAGATGGTTTTTTCTCCCTATATAATGCAGCGAACACAATGGAAAATAACGCTCATATTTCTCAAATAATCGAGATGCACCACATCGCAGCTCCCAACTGCAGTGCATAATAGAAAAAGGGTGTAAATTACTCGTTGAGAGCGGTTCTGCAAGAAGAATAGAGATATGATTCATGGGCTTGCTTCTTTTACTCATGTCTTTCTGTTTCCACGCAATGCTTTTTCTGTCGCCATGAGATACGATACATATTCTGAGCGGGCCGCATTGTCGGGTATTCTATTGTTATTCTTACACCATTCAGCAAAAATGTCGGTTGTAACCGCCACCTTTTTCACTTTTACTCCTTTAGATTCAAGATCTTTCGTAAGATTCCAAGCCATGAGCATCCAATCCTCGTACGTAGCTGTAAGCGCATTAGTATCGGCGGCAATCTCGCGCATTTTTTGCCACTCCTCGCGAGTAAGCCATGTCATTCCGTAAACGGTTTGGGTTTGATTTTTGCTTTTTTTCATCGTTTTTTTTGTTGATTGTCAGAATAGAATACTGCAAAAATATAGCAATTCAAAACAGAAATTTGAATTGTATAAACAAATTAAGGCGCGTCTATTCGCCTCTTTATTGTAAAATTTGGTTACTCAATAAAATTCAAAGCATTATAGCTCCGGCGCGAGCATTTGTGGCGGATGTAATTGCTTTGCAGCATTCTTCGGCATCCGATTGAAGCACATCAACCGTAAATTCGGCCACATCACGATAATCAGCAGTATATTTTACGCTGTATTTCTCAATCAGCGATTTAACAATGGCAATATCTTCGTAAATGCACAGCACTCGAATAGATGAAGTGCGATAAATAGGTTTTTTTTCAATAATATCGAGAGCCATACTAGCGCTTTCTGAATATGCCCGCGCCAAACCGCCAACGCCTAATTTTGTGCCGCCGAAATAGCGTGTTACCACCAACAACACATCGCTGACATCGTATTTTTGCAACATAAAAAGTATTGGCTTGCCGGCGCTGCCCGACGGTTCTCCGTCGTCGGCTGCACGAAAATCGAGCCCGTCGAATCCCAGACGGTATGCAAAGCAATTATGCGTTGCATCGTAGAATTCTTTGCGAACATCGTCCAATCGCTGCAAAGCTTGGCTTTTGTCGGCTGCCGGAAGCACAGTTGCCGTAAAGCGTGAACCTTTTACTTTCAGTTCGGCGCGTTTAACATCAGCAATAGTATAATAAACGTCAGTTACATTATTCGGCTTATCTTGCATATATGTTTCACACTCCGTATAAAATTACTGCATGAATATAGGCATAGTGTGCTATCCAACCTACGGCGGCAGCGGCGTTGTCGCAACTGAACTCGGCGCGGCTCTTGCTCTTCGCGGACATCAAGTTCATTTCATCACCTACGCTCAGCCGATGCGCTTGGATAGGTTTCAGGAAAATATATCTTATCATGAAGTTGAGCTTCCAAATTACCCTCTTTTTGAATTCCAACTCTATGCTCTTGCGCTTGCAAGCAAAATACTTGACGTTGCAAAATACGAAAACTTGGATATTCTTCACGTTCATTATGCAATTCCACATGCAGTCAGTGGGTATTTAGTAAAGCAAATGCTGAACGGCAAATCAAATATGAAGCTCGTAACAACTCTTCACGGCACTGATATTACGCTAATAGGGCTTGAGCCGAGTTTTCTTCCTTTAGTCAAATTCTCGATTGAGCAAAGTGACGCTGTTACCGCAGTTTCTCGCTTTTTAGCAGAAAAGACCAAAACAAGTTTTACGGACAAACAGCACATTGAAGTCATCAACAATTTTATAGACACAACAATCTATAAACGCGAGGAATGTCCGTCGCGCCGCAAACAATTTGCGCCTAACGGGGAGAAAATTTTAATGCATACTTCAAATTTTCGCGAAGTAAAGCGTCTGCCTGACGTTATTCGCATTTTTGCTTTGGTTTTGGAGCAAGTTCCGTCTAAATTAGTATTGATAGGCGACGGCCCCGATCGCGCTGACGCCGAACGTCTCAGCCGCGAGCTTGGCATATCTGAGCATGTTCGGTTTTTAGGTAAACAAAGCGCTTTGCCGCAAATACTTTCTGCTGCCGATATTTTTTTACTTCCTAGCCAATCAGAAAGTTTTGGTCTGGCCGCGCTTGAAGCGATGAGTTGCGGAGTGCCTGTTGTAGCAACAAATATGGGCGGAATACCCGAAGTTGTTTCTCATGGCGAATCTGGCTATATTGCCGAACTTGGCGATGTGAAGCGTCTTGCGCGCTATGCGACCGAGTTGCTAACACAACCGCGTCGTTGGGAAGATTTCAGCCGCAATGCCAGAAATCGCGCGGTGGAACTTTTCGACAAGGAGCTAATCGTTCCTCAATATGAAGATCTCTACAGCCGTATTGTCAGATAAGGTTTATTTCATCATTCCTGCTTCTCGCTTTTTGCTGACCGCCTCAAAAATTTTTGCATATATTTTAATATAAAAGGTATTTGCATTGATTCTGAATTTATGCGAAGCGTTATAAACAGGCCAATTGCCCCAATGATGGCATTTCCCAGCCACATACCAAGAGCTGGCGAAATCATATCTCTATCCGCTAATTTCTCGCCGGCTATCAGCGATGCCCAATAAACAATATAAATTGCGAGAGAAATTGCGGCAGAAACCCCAAAATTTCCGCGTCGTGTCATAACTCCAAGCGGACAGCCGATAAAAACAAAAACAAAACACGCAAAAGGGATAGAGTATTTTTTATAAATTTCAACTAAAAGACCACGAATGCGCGATTGAATGTCAGAGCGTTGAAAATTTTCAGATTCTAATGCAGAGCGAATCATTGATAATCTGTTTTGCACTCGCTGCCACGCAGCTTCATCGCTCAAACCTACAGTATTTTTTGTTTTTTCATGCTGAAAGACATGCAATAATTGAGCATCAATTTCACGAGAAATTAACGAATCAGTTCTTTGCAACGACGCTTCAGCATCAGCTACCATGCCTCGCATGGTAGCAATATTAAGCTCGCGATCGCCGCGCGAGAACATATCGTCACCCGATCTCGTGAAGAGAAAATCAGTGGTTTCTAATGCAATGCGATGCTTTGAGAAAAATATTTGTCTAAAATCTGCCGGATTTTGTCTGCCAACCTGATGTATTTCTCCGTGTCGAAGCAAGATTATAATCCGTGTAAAAGTGCTGTTAAACGCCACAAATCCGGTATCGGCAGATACGACACTCGAGCGCGTCGACGAAGATTGATCGTAGATTGTAACGCCCAACAGCGTCCCATCGGCAGTAACGTTTCTTGCAAGTATAGTATAGCCCTCAATTTGCGACACAAACCGCCCTGCTTCAATGGCAAATGTCGGCTTTTTTCGCTGAATATCCTGCATCAAAGTTTTAGCACGATGATTCGCATCTGGCAGCACATCGTCATTGAAACGATAAACGCCATAGGTCAGCAATAGTCCGACAATTATTACGGGACGCATCATGCGCAACAAACTTACACCAGATGCACGAGCGATAGTAATTTCATGCGCAGCCGACATGCCGCCAAACGACATGAGAGTCATAAACAAAACTCCCATTGGCACGGCAAGCACCAGCATCCATGCTAAATTAAGCCCAACTACTTGAATAATAACCCAATTATCAAGTCCCTTGCCAACCAGTTTGTCAATAAAATTCAGAACAAATTGAAGAACAAAGACAAACATCACAACAGCTGTTCCGAAGAAAAACGGCCCAACTTGAAAGCGTAAAAGATAAAATGCAAGTATCATAACAGCAAAGATACTGACGACCGTCGGAACAATGACTAAAAAATCATAGTGTAAAAACTGACGCATCCGGCTTTTTTCGGTAATTTTGCGCTTTCGTGTTCACATTAACAGCAATTATATTGTAAATATTGCCCGAACACAAACTGCATAAAAATAACGATTGTTTCAATCTTTGCTTTTGTTCAGATTATGAAATTTCGCTCTGAAACTGATACAATGGGCGCTATTGAGGTGCCTGAATCTGCATATTATGGCGCGCAAACAGCGCGTTCTTTGCATCACTTTGCCATAGGCATTGAAAAAATGCCGCGAGAACTCATTCGCGCCATTGGCATTCTTAAAAAAGCGGCCGCAATTGTCAATAATGAACTTGGATTGCTGGCAGCAGACAAAAAAGACATTATTTGTCGAGCAGCCGATGAAGTTATCGCTGGTGTCCTTGACGAGCACTTTCCACTTTCTGTATGGCAAACCGGCTCTGGTACACAGACAAATATGAACGCCAACGAAGTGATCTCGAATCGCGCCATTGAAATGGCCGGCGGCGTTCTGGGCAGTAAAAAACCGGTGCATCCAAATGATGACGTAAATAAATCGCAAAGTTCGAACGACACCTATCCGACTGCCATGCATATAGCTGCGGCTGAACAAATTACAGGACGCCTCATGCCGGCAGTTCGTGCGCTGCACAGCACTTTAGCTTCTAAAGCTATTGAATTTGAAGGATATATTAAGAGCGGTCGTACTCATCTGATGGATGCCACGCCCGTAACTCTCGGGCAAGAATTTTCCGGTTATACTCAGCAGCTTTCCAATGCTCTTTCGCGATTGGAGCTTGTTTTACCTGGCTTGTATGAGCTTGCTTTGGGCGGAACTGCCGTCGGCACCGGCTTGAATACGCATCCTGAATTTGCAGTCCGCTCGGCCGAAACAATTGCATTGCTTACTAATCTGCCATTTGTTTCAGCTCCGAATAAATTTGAATCACTAGCAGCGCACGACGCTTTAGTTTTCGCGCATGGTGCTTTGAAAACTTTAGCTGCCTCACTAATGAAAATTGCTAATGATATTCGCTGGATGGCTTCCGGCCCTCGCTGCGGTTTAGGAGAAATATCGATACCTGAAAATGAGCCGGGAAGCTCCATTATGCCGGGCAAAGTAAATCCTACACAATCTGAAGCAATGACTATGGTTGCAGTTCAAGTAATGGGCAATGATGCCGCAATAGGATTTGCCGGTTCGCAAGGCAATTTTGAACTAAATGTGTTCAAGCCGGTGATCATATACAATTTTCTTCAAAGCGTTCGATTGCTTGCAGATGCCTGCGCAATGTTCGATGAGTTCTGCGCCAATGGCATAGCAGCCAATCATGAACGACTGAAATACTACAATGAATCTTCGCTGATGTTAGTAACCGCACTCAACCCTCATATTGGCTACGACAATGCGGCAAAAATTGCAAAATATGCCCATAAAAGCGGTGGCACTTTGCGAAGCGCTGCAATAGAACTTGGACTGCTCACAGGCGAAGAATTTGACCGTCTTGTTCGCCCAGAAACTATGCTTGGTCCTAATGTATAAATCATCTGTCACATTATTCACAATAAAATGTCAAACAACAAGTTATCTTTCACTTCTATTCACGCGGCAAAGCCGCATTATTTCACAAACGGAGCGCTCATGAAAACTCTGGCAGCAGTATTACTAACATTGACCATCGCCTTCGCACAGGCATGTTCGCAAAACCCAAAAGGAGCAAAAGTGGATTTAAAGAACGAAAAAGATTCAGCAAGCTACGCGCTTGGCATGAACATAGGACAAAATTTGAAAAAGCAAGGTTTTGACCTTGATCTCAATATTATGTTCAAATCATTGGAAGAGGCCTATAAAGAGCAAAAAATGGTTATGGACGAACAACATGCTATGACGATTCTCCAAAACTATGCCATGAAAGCGCAACAAAAAGCCGCTTCAGAAGGCAAGAAAAAAGGCGAAGAATTTCTAGCTCAAAACAGAAACAAGCCCGGCGTTAAAGTTACTCCGAGCGGCTTGCAATACATTGAAATGAAAGCCGGCACCGGTGAAATGCCGCATGACACATCGAAAGTTCGCGTTCACTATACAGGCACATTGATTGACGGCACTAAATTCGATAGTTCGGTTGATCGAGGCGAACCAGCAGAATTTCCGGTTAATGGCGTTATCAAGGGCTGGACAGAAGCATTGAAAATGATGAAAGTCGGCTCGAAATGGAAATTGTTCATTCCCAGCGACCTTGCTTATGGCGAGCATGGACAAGGCCCCATCCCTGCCAATTCAGTTCTTGTTTTCGAAGTTGAACTACTTGGAATTACCAAGTAATTTGCATTGCAACGAACAAAGCCCTGATGCGAATTTTCGCACGGGGCTTTTTTTGTAGTATTATAGTAATTATACAGTTATGCAGAATCTCATACGTCGCTTAACGGCAATGCTTTTCCGCATTATTTTTCGTAATTCTCCGGCACAAATGCCGCTCGAAAGAAATTCTACAAAGAAAATACTCATATTGCGCTACGACTTATTAGGCGATATGGCTGTTACTACACCTCTTATCTGCTATCTAAAACATCAGATTCCAAAAGCTGAAATTCATATAGTCGGCTCGCAACGCAATATTGGCTTGCTTCGCTGCAATACCGATATAAGCCGCATATATTGCTACGAATTTTCACTCCTATCATTTTTAAGAATAGCCAAAAAATGCCGCAAAGAAAATTATGATGCAGTTTTTTCGATAGTTTTCCACAAAACAACGAAATCGGGAATTTGGGCTAATTTCTGCGGTGGGCGTAAAGCTATTAAAATAACTAATCTGAATTATAGTCGCGAAAAACTCTATTCTTCCATGTTTAATGCAATGATTCCGCTAACGCATGGGAAATATACTATGGCAGAACTTTTGGTACAAATGGCAGCGGCGGCCTACGGCTTGAAATACACAGCCGAAGACATTCAATTTTCACTGCCTTACGACAAAATTAATGCTAATAAAGCAAATAATTTTTTAGAAAATATTGAACCGGAATATCGGATTTTTATCAATATATCCACAAGCAGACCTGAGAATTGCTGGCCGGTTGAAAACTGGATTTCCTTATTAGATTTGCTTCATACTTATTTTCCAAATCTGCAATTTATTCTTGGCGGCATAAAAAATGACAATGGAAATCTATTGCTAATAACCAATCGGCATGGAGAGTATTGCCGAATTGTGTCTCAAACAACCGATATCCTCGACATTTGTGCCGTTATTGACAGATGCAGATTAGTTATTTCGCCGGATACAGGAATTGTGCACATTGCCACCGGACTAAAAAAGCCAGTTCTTGGATTATATACGCCCTTGCATAAAGGAACGGAATTTTTACCTATCTATAGACCGTATGAGGTCGTGTTCAGCGATGAATATATGCCGGTTTCAGCTCTTATGCCATCCAAAGTTGCAGATGCATTTTGCAGATTATGGAATGAAGTGAACAGTTGAAGAAATAATTGACAATGCAGAGTTTGGAGACAGATTAGAAGCAACGATTAATTTTGATATTACCACCAATTAAGATCTCGAGCTTAACCTGAGATGCGTATAACATAAGCTCAAAATAAACGAATAATCAAAGAATCAAACGATATTGCTAATATTTTAATGGTATCATGTTAAAGCAGCCGAAGCAGAAAAGGATGTTAATAATAGCTCTGTCAAAGTTTATAAATTCTCTATAAATATTACAGGATGTATTCTATTAGGCAGATTATAGAACATCGAATTCGTCAACAATGAAATTTATCAAATCGTTTTTATATCACAGTCGGTTGCTATATTTTTGTATCAACTTGGTTTTTATTAACACTTGTAGAATGTAATTATGAGCAGCGATATTAAAGGACCACAACGTTTAGGGCCATTAACTCCATTGGTAGGTGAATGGGAAGGAAATGTTGGCGTAGATGTGTCGTACCACAACAATGATGATGAAACTGGCAAAACATCATATTTTGAAAAGGCATGGTTTAAGCCAATCCCAACAACTGAAAATGGCAAGCAGTCGTTAGAAGGATTGACATATCAATCAATTGCATGGAGGCACGGCGAGGAAGCCATGACTCCTTTTCATGATGAAGTCGGATTTTTGATATGGGATAAAAAACGAAATCAAGTAATACGCTCGGTTGTTTTTGGACGCGGAATTGCCATACAAGCTGGCGCCACGGCTGAAGCAAGAGATAAGGAACTTCATTTCAAAGCAACGGCCGGAGATCCTATTTATGGAATTTTGCAGAATGGATACTTAAAAGAACATGCTGAAATTATAACTTTTGAGAGCACGTTCAAATTTAATGATGACGGCACATTCACTCATTCATCAGATTTAATAATGAAATTAACCGCTCTAGGTGGAGTAGAAATGCATCATACTGATATCAACACTCTGCATAAAGTAAAAGATTATCATCCTAGCGCCGAGAAATAATCTTTCAAAATACTAACAATTCCGCTTCTTCTGCCGGCAATAATCTACCTTCGCGATTATCTCTGCAAGATTATCGTAATGAAAGGTGCATTATTGCCGGCAGTTTGCATAATAAAATCACAAAACAGATGAAATGGATTGATACTATTTAAAGAAGTATTTTCAATAGAGTTTTTAATGGTGTCATTTTTTATTTGCAAAAAATAATGAAATGGATAGTGAGTATTAGATTATATCAGGAAATTCATAACGATAAATACCTAAATCCATATCTTCTGGCTTAATTGTGATAAGTTCTTTAATTATGCCATTGTGCATATCATACACCCAACCATGCACCAAAGGACGATGTTCGCCCTGCGATGAATGCTGCACAAACGAAGTTTGGGCAATGTGAAATGTTTGCTCTATTACATTAAATTCCACTAATTTGTCAAGCCGTGCTTCTTCATCTTCAATCTTTTCTAACTCGAGTGCATGAATGCGATAAACATCCTGAATGTGCCTTAACCATTTATTTATCAGTCCAAGATATTTCGGCGACATAGCGGCCTGCACTCCGCCGCATCCATAATGCCCGCATACTATAATATGTTTGACTTTAAGCACTTCGACAGCATATTGAATAACGCTTAGCAAGTTAAAGTCGGTGTGAACAACAAGATTTGCAACATTGCGGTGCACAAAAATTTCACCAGAGACAGAACCAGTAATTTCTTCGGCCGGCACCCGGCTGTCAGAACATCCTATCCAGAGGAATTCTGGTGCCTGCCCTTGAGCAATTCTTTCAAAGAAACCCGGAGATTCTTTTGATTTCTTTTGCGACCATGATTTGTTTTCAGCAAGGAGTTTCTTATATAAGTCCATACCAATTAGAATTTGATAATAAATCTTAGCTTTGTAATGTAATTTTGGCAAAGATACTGTAATTTTATCTTTCGCTCGGTTAAACCTTCGCAAAGAAAAGAAAGTCGAATGAACATATTTTGCTTTCTGATTACAAAGCACGAGTGATATATGTTTCAACAGGCAATTGCTGTGGAGAATGATTTTGGATTGGTGAAAGAATTTATTCAAGGCGATTCCGAGCGAGCAGCATCGGCCTTTGTGCGACGTTATAAGTCATTTGTCTATTCAACTGCTTTTAGACATTTGAAATCGCATGACGACGCTGACGATGCTTCGCAAGAAGTATTCATTCGCGCATTTAAAAATTTAGCAACATTTAAGGGTGAGAGTTCAATCCAAACATGGCTCTATCGCATAACATTGAATGTATGCGCCAATATGAGAAGAAAAAAACGCTTCACATCTTTTTTCTCTTTTGATAATGATGAAGAAGAAATAGAAATAGCTGATTCTGCTGGAATAAGTCCGCATAATTCAACAGAAACCAATGACTTTATGGAGCATTTTAATAAAATGCTCAACACATTGCCGGAAAAACAGCGTGAGGCCTTTGCGCTTCGATATTTTCACGAAATGTCTTACGAAGAAATATCTGTTATGCTCGGCACAAGCATAGGCGGTCTAAAAGCTAATTATTTTCATGCTGTTAAGAAATTGGGAGAACTTTTAAAAAATAGCGAACTTTTGACAGGACAAAGACATGGATATACAAAATAAAGATAAAGCTGATTTTCGCAGGCGAATGGAAGAAATGCTTGCTGATTATGCTTTTGACCGGCTGCCAATGAGCGAAAAAGAGGAATTTGAGCAAAATTTATCGGAATTTCCTGATATTCAATTGGAACTGCTCGAAGTTCAAAAGGTGTTTAGTAGAGTTTATCGAGCAGATTTCGATGAGTATTTTGACCGTCGCACACGCAATCTTTCTGTGCATGTCTTGCAAAGATTTGAAACCAAAGCTCATCTTCGCAGAGTTTTATCTAAACTAATTCCTGCACTTAGTATTGTTGCTGCATTTGTTGCATTTGCAATATTTCACAAGCCGTCATCAATCGAAGATGCTAATTCGCCGATGGCCATGGTAACTCAAAGCGATGCTGATTATCTTGCTTCGGCAGCGTCTAACGACGATGAAATTGCGGCTATTCTTAATGATATTGCTCCTATGCTTACGCCTGAAACTATTCCTGCTCTTTCTATTGACGCCATTAATTCTATTGACATGCTTTCGGCAGTTTCCACTCCTTTTAACGAATCGTTGCTGGAAGATCAGTTGCTTTCAGTTTTTTCAGATTCAGATTTAAACAATATTTTAGGAGAAAGCGACGATGATTCTTCGTTGTAATAGTTTTAAAAATTCTTGTCATATTTTTATTGTCGCAATTCTTATTAGTGTTTCCTGCGTTGGAAGCGCACAAGCGCAGCATCGCGAGAAAGTTAAAGAGCGCGTGGATATTTTGCGAAAAACTCGGCTGGCCGACGTATTGTTTTTGAATGAACAAGATGCGCCAAAATTCTTTGCAAAATATGATTTGCTGCAGAAGAAGGTAAGAGAAGCGCGCGAAGGATTGCGCTCAGCAATTTCTGAACTTGAAAATTCAGTGCAAAAAAAATCCGGCAATTTATCTCAAAAGAGCGAAGTCGTTTTTGAAAAACAAACTGCTTACAATAATGCTATGATCGAAAAAATACGAGGATTAAAGCCGATTCTTACAGAAGAACAATATGCAAAACTTGTTGTTTTTGAGCATAATTTTCCGCTTCAACTCCAAAAAATATTAATGAAACACGCCAAGAAGCAAGAAGAAGCGGCAAACGACGAATAATAATCTTGGCCAAGACCAAATACAACAGAACAGCTCGCAATAACTTATTATTGCGGGCTTTTTTATTGCCGCAGATTCTACACTGAAGTGCAACGGATGCAATAAATAAAGAGTTAGGTAAAGTGTCATAGTGCAACAACCCAACTACGAGTTTATCACATACGGAGCACAATATGCCCCACATCTATAAACACCTAGCCAAAGATCAAAAATGCGAAATAGAAATCATGCATGGGAATAAAATTTCATTACGAAACATTAAAACAAATCTTTGCATTTCTGCATCTACACTCAGCCGTGAATTGCGCCGCAATAAAGACGAAAGAGGATTATAGGCATAAGCAAGCGCAGTCGAAATATCAAGAGCGCAACCGCCTTCAAGACAAAACCCTCAAATTCAAAGGCGAGCTACTCTCTATTGTAGAGGATCTGATATGTCTCGACTTAAGTCCTGAACAGATTTCATACGATCTTTTGTGCATTGGCGTACGCGTCGGCCATGAGCGCATTTACTAACATAATTGGTCGGACAAAAAAGTATTAGACACATTACTTCAGCATCTTCGCCATTCGCGCAAGGAATACCGGAAAACGAGGCTATGGCAAAGAGTTTGGCAACCATGGAACCATAGCTAAATCATTATAAGCCGAAACATATTTTTGCCATCCATATCACTTGTGGGAGCGCAGAACAAACGAGAATACAAAAGAACTAATCAGACAGTATTTACTTAAAAGCAACATCTTCAATCAGTAGAAGACTATGATCTTACAGAGGCAATGAGACACATAGACAACCGTCCAAGGAAAATGCTTGGATGGGAAACTCCAATTCAAATATTTACAGAAAATTACAATAATGTTGCTCTTTAGTGTTGAATCTGACTCTTCATCACATACATCACTACTTTTTACGTTGTTCTGCGCCTAATTGCGATATTAAAAAGCGATGTTGAATTTCAATATCTTCCGCTTGTTTTTCAACTGATTTTCCAGAACCGTGGCCGCTGTCAAACTCCATGTAGAGCATAATAGGATTTGTTTGAATCGGTCTGCTTTGCATTGCTGCAACAAACTTTTTTGCATGAAGAGGATCTACGCGAGAATCATTTTCACCTGCAAAAACAAACATTGACGGATAATTTACATCTTGCTTAATGTTGTGATACGGAGAATATCGTGCAAGGTATTCAAAATTATCGCATTTGTCAGGATCTCCATATTCAGGAATCCAATAGCGGGCAATTAAAAATTTATGATAGCGCAGCATATCCAAAAGCGGAACGCCACAAATGACTGCCTTGAATAATTCAGGTCGCTGCGTAGTAATTGCTCCCATAAGCAAACCGCCATTGCTTCGGCCGGAAGCTGCCAATTTCTTTGCTGAAGTATATTTTTCGCGTATCAAATATTCCGCTGCCGCTATAAAATCATCGAATACATTTTGCTTGTTGTGAAGCATTCCATCCCGATGCCATGTTTCTCCATATTCATTTCCGCCACGAAGTCCTGCATTTGCTACAATAAAGCCGTGATTTATTAAAAGTGAATTTATTCCTATGAATCCCGGAGATATGCCAATATTAAAACCTCCATAACCGGTTAGTAATGTAGGATTTGAGCCATCCAGTTTAATTCCTTTTTTATAATGAATAAACAATGGTATTTTAGTTCCGTCCTTGGAAGGATAAAATACAATGCGCGACTCGATGTCAGAGCAGTCAAGCGTCGTAGGTTCAGAATACACAAATTTCCATGTGAGTGCAGCCCCGTCTAGAGCATATAGCTTGGCCGGCGCGGTAAAAGTAGAAATCATCACATACAGAGTATTTGTTTGCTTATGATACGACATTGAAGAAACATTTCCAGTTTCAGGCAATTCGATTTGCTTCAATATTTTGCCGTCATACGTGTATGCAAACAAGCGGCTTAAAACATCCTTTTTATCTCTTGTAATAATATAATCATTTGTAAATTCAAATTCTTCTATCACAGTGCTGCTTTCGGGAATTAGGGGCATCCAATTTTCAAATTGAGGATTTTGTGGATCTGCAACCATCAGTTTATAATTTGGAGCTTCGCAATTTGTAAAAAAATAGAATTTTCCTTTGTGGTAAGAAGGCGAGGCGCTGTATTTATCGCTTGAAAATACCGTAATTAACGAATCATTTGCTCCTATTTTCCTTACTTTTAACGTGCCGGAATAAAAGTCGCCTTTTCCGTAAAACGTATAATTATCAGCGACTGAATCATCATCTGTATCAAATACATACGCATTATCTTTAGCATCGTCGGGCGCAGTTAAAAACTCAGATTGGCTTTGCGGTGTTCCAATTTTCCAGCGGTATGTTTTTAATGGTCTTTGCGCTGCAATATCTTCATTGCTTCGTTGTGTAATGTAAGAATGCTGCTCATCAAATGTCCAGCCGAACCCAAAAATATTATTTAATGGCTCTCCTAAATATTTTCCGGTGGCAACATCAACAATATAACAAGTATTAATTTCAGCTCCTTTGTTTTGTACAGATATTGCAACACGGTCGGCTTCTCTCGTAAAGTCAATTCCTGATATGGAAGTCATTCCTGACGAGTCTAAAGATATAGGGTCAAAGAGCAATCTTGGTCCGTTAGTTTCATTTATAAACAGTTTCATTTGCTTTTCCCCTTTTTTACGGGCATAAAAGAATTCTTTTAATCCTCGAAAGAAAGGAGCAGTTCTTATGTCGCGATCTAATTCAGCCATAATTTGCTCTTTCATTCCGGGAATGGACGGCGCTGTCTTTGCCAAATAGTCAAGAGTCGCTTGATGCTGCTTTTTCGTCCAGTCAAGAACGTCTGAACTATTCTTATCCTCAAGCCATCTGTAGTCATCTTTTACTGAATGTCCAAACAATGTTTCCACGACAGTATTTTTCTGTGTAGCAGGCGGATGGAATTTGAAAGTTGTCTTATCAATTGCTGATAATTGCGAAGCATAATTTACTTGCATAATATATGCCATTAAAAATAGTATTATTATATATTTCATTTTATTTCTTTATTTAACAAGAAGGCAGAATTGTATTTTGTTGCAATCATATTGCTGCAGCACTTGCAGTAATAACAAACATTTGAATTGCAATGATATGATTACAATTAAAATTTATGTTTATTTTCCATTCAAGATTATATCAATCAATTTATGCAAAGCAAACAGCAAATATTAGAATATAAGTGTTATTTTTGATTTGTAGACAGTTGTTGTTTTATCAAATATTTATAGTTGTTAAATATCTGTAATCTTTCAGAACATTTTCGATAAATTCTTTTGAATTATGCTGTTTTTCAACTTCTAACAAAGCACTTACTTTTTCTGCGAGAGTTTCAAGCAAAGCAGTATTATTCTGCTGAATTGCCATGTTTAGCGCATCGCTAATTATAGCTGCATCCGCATCGCTCAGTCGAATTGCTTGTAAATATAAAGGCGTATAGTTAACTTGCGTTTCAATAGGAGTAAAATTATCTAATTTTGATTGATTGCGAAGTTTGACTACGCATGTTCCGGCTGCAATATCTCCTAATCTCTGCCCTTTGCCTCCTGCGGCAATGACAATAATGGCAAGTACGCCCGAACTAAGCGTTATGTCGGCAAGACGAAGAAGCCAACGGAGCAGATACGCGCCTATTCCAGGTTGCGAACCATCGAGCATGACGACTTTTATGCTCAATAATTTTTTTCCAACGCTTTGACCGTCAGTATAATATTCAAACAGCAAGTCAAAAAGTAAGGCAGGAATCATGAAAATGAGGCCATAAATATTTAGGTTTGTCAAAAGCGTTAAATAATTCAATATAATCAAGACAACTATCACATAACCTATCAATACAATCCAGTCGAGAAGATATGCCGCAATGCGGTCGCTTATGCTGGCGGTTTCATATTGAATGGTAACATTTTGCGCAGTTTGTATATTTATATATTCCATAAACAAAGAATACTATTGCAATGAAAGAAGCGGCTTTTGTGGAGCAAAATAGAAATCAATGGAAGCAATTTCAAGATTTAGCTGCTGAAAAGAATAATGCTGATCCGGACAGATTAGCCGAATTATTCATTCGCATTACGGATGATTTGTCCTATTCTCGAACTTTTTATCCAAAGAGCAAAACTACGAAATATCTGAACACAATAGCAGCTTCGCTTCATAATAGAATTTACCGCAATCGCAAAGAAAACAAAGGACGCTTGAGAAGATTTTGGCTGTTTGAACTGCCTTTGGAATTTGCGTCAGCGCGCCGTCAGATACTTCTTTCGTTTGTAATTTTTGTCGTTTCTATGCTTATAGGCATTGTGTCATCAGCGTATGACGACACTTTTGTGCGACTTATACTTGGTGATTCATACGTAAATATGACGTTAGCGAATATCGAGAAAGGCGATCCGATGGCTGTGTATAAAAGCATGAATGAAACTGACATGTTTTTTGGCATAACTTTCAATAATATCCGCGTTTCTTTTATAACATTTATAGGCGGTGCACTGATTTCTATTGGTGCCGTATACTCCTTGTTTCTAAATGGGCTAATGCTGGGAGCGTTCCAATATTTTTTTGTTGCTCATGGGTTGTTTTGGGATTCAGCAAAAGTTATCTGGATACATGGCACAATCGAGATTAGCTCCATTATTATTGCAGGCGCAGCCGGCTTGACTATGGGCAATGCACTCCTCTTTCCCGGAACTTTTACAAGATTCCAGAGTTTTCGGCAAGGCGCATATCGAGGATTAAAATTAGCGGTTGGTCTCGTACCGCTTTTTATTGTTGCTGGATTTTTGGAGTCATTTGTAACTCGCTATGCCTCTATGCCATGGCCATTGAGCTTGCTCATAATTGGAAGTTCGGCAATAGGAGTTATTTATTATATAATTGTTTACCCAATCATTTTAACTAGAAAGAACTATGGAAACCCTTGAATTTCGAAAAAAACGAGAAATCGGTGAGATTATCAACGGAACATTTGCATTTTTACGTCAAAATTGGAAACCACTCGGCAAATCTGTATTTATTTACGCAGCTCCTTTTGCATTCCTTGGAGGAGCTTTTGGCGGACTTGGACAATCGAGCATTCCATTATTAGGCAAAGGCGATGAAAATGCGATAGTCGAGGAGTTGCCTTATATATTAGGCAATTTTTCTCTTCTTGGAGTATTTTTGCTTGCATCGTCAGTTATGATGAGCGGGGTTGTATATCAATATATAAAGCTATACATAGAAAAGAACGGCAGGCAAAGCTCGACGCAAGAAATTTGGGAGGCAATGCGCCCCAATCTTGCAGGCTACTTTGGTTATATGTTTGTCGCATATTTATGCATAATTATCGGCTTTATATTTTGCATTATTCCGGGAATTTATTTAGCAATTCCGCTCACAATGATTCTTGCCGTAAAAACGTTTGATAATTTATCTTTAAGCCAGTCTTTTAATCGCTGCTTCTATTTAGTTAATAATTATTGGTGGAAAACATTCTTAGTCCTTTTTGTTGTTAATCTTATAGTCGGAATAGCAGGCGGAATTGCTTCTCTCCCAACATCAATTATTTCAACAACAATCAATTTAACCAGTTTACAACAAGGTGAAGATGCAGGATATATAGCTAAAATACTATTAGTTTCTTCTTCAGTTCTTAGCTATGGCATTTCTTCTCTGTTAGGCGTAGTAACGATAACTGCCACTAGCTTGCAATATTTTAATTTGGCCGAGATAAAAGAAGGTGTTGGCTCAATGCAGAAATTAGAGCAGCTTGGAAGAGCAAATGAGCCGGCTAATGAGGACGATTTTAAAGAAACGTATTAACTAACTGTTTTATATTACATTGCAACATTTTGCACGATATACATTCTTTGTTTTTATTGTAGTTTTGCTAACAATTTCGAGTCGAGCGCAACAGCCCGAAGCGGAAAGTATTGCCGATACAACCGAGAATATAGAAAGCTCACAATCCATAGATGAGTATGAAAATAATTCGAATAATTTCAACACTCTATATTTTTCAGCAATAAAAGATACAGCTGCTCTAAAAATCAGAACGTTGAACGATTCGGCATTTATAGCATTTCGAAGTAATCCAGAGTTTGATTACTCTAAAAATATTCCGCAAAGCGTAACATGGTGGAATTTGCTCAAAGAATGGTTTTTTTCTTTGATAAGAGGTCTGATTAGCAAAGATATCATTCTAAAAGCTTGGGGATTGGCACGTTACTTAATCATTGCAGCTGCTGTTTTGGCTGTTGTATTATTATTTACGAGAACAGGAATTCGCGCATTATTTTCTCGATCTCCAACCGCAGCGCCGACATTTGATATTATTTCCGAAGATATACATGAGGTTGATTTTCCTGCTGAAATTGCTCGCGCTGCAGAGCAAGGCAATTACCGAATTGCTGTTCGGTTTATGTATCTGCAAACGCTGAAACGTCTTTCAGACGCAGAAATTATATCGTGGGAATCAGATAAAACAAATCGCGATTATGCAATAGAAATACTAAATTCAAGACCGTATTTGTCCGAGTATTTTAAAATTGTTACAATTATTTTTGAACATGTCCAATATGGCAAATATACATTGGACGAATCCGAATATTCACGCATATCATCTAGCTTTGAAGAATTTGCAAATGCTCTGTATTCTTCTAAAATAAAAGGAATGAATTTAAATGCGAACTATGTTAAGGAGCCGGCAACATGAAAGCTTCTACAAAATTCCTGATATTTTTTGCGGCAGTTGCTCTGTTGATGCTGCTAGCCCAATTGTTTAAACCACAACCTATTAATTGGCGGCTAACATTTTCAAAAAATGATAAAATACCGTATGGAAATTATGCACTTTTTTCACTTCTACCCGAAATATTTCCACACAGCGTCATTGAATTTTCTGAAGAGCCAATATATAACTTTACTAAAAACAAAAAATATAATAAATCTTCATATATCATTATTACTGAAAACTTTCAGCTGGATACTTTAGATCGCGCTTCATTGTTTAACTTTGTATCGGAAGGCAATTCAGCGTTTATCGCCGCCGAATCATTTGATTTACTGTTTAAAGATACTCTCGGATTTTCTACAACCTTTTTATTGAGCGCTCTAAGCGAACTTAATGACACTTGTCGATTATCATTGCTAAATCCTATATTTGACACTGCTCAGCATTTTTCATTTCAAACTGCCGCTGCTCATTACTATTTTTCTTTATTCGACTCAACACGAACTATAGCACTCGGTAAAAATTCGGAAAATTATTTAACATTTATTTCCGTGTCTTTCGGCAAAGGAAAATTCTTTATCAGCACAACTCCAAAAATATTTACTAATTATTATTTTTTAAATACAAACTCGATGCCATATATAACTGATGCACTTTCATATCTTTCAGATGGTGTCATAATTTGGGATGATTATTATAATAGCGGAAGAACATGGGCGCAAACGCCATTACGATTTATTCTGTCCAATAAAAGCTTGAGAATTGCGTGGTACATTATTTTAATTGGAATTATATTATTTATTGTTTTTCGTGCAAAGCGTCGCCAGCGCATCATTCCCATCATCAAACCACCGGCTAATGATACATTAGAATTTGCAAAAACAATAGGTCGCCTATACTACGAACAAAAAAACAATCGTATTATTGCCGAAAAACGAATTCTATATTTGATCGATTTTATACGTATGCGCTTCAATATTTCAGTTTCAGAATTTGACGATGATGTTTTGAAAAGATTGATCGAAAAGACAGAGATTGACAGAAAAATAATTGAAGATTTATTTGCGTCTATTCGCCAAGCACTAAGCAACAAGGAAGTTAACGATGAGACAATAATGATTCTAAATCAAAGAATCGAGAATTTTTACGAGCTAATTTGATAATATAACCCATATAGAACTCGCAATACTTCATACTAGAATTTTGTTGCAGATTAGAGAAAATCTTGCCGTGACATTAAAAAACGAACAGATTGCTGATCCTCAAGAACTTGCAGAAGCATGGGAATCATATTTGTCGAAAAAAGATATTGAATCGCGCAACGTTCTAGTCACACACTATTTATGGCTTGTTCGCTATGTACTGAATGGAATGCGCCTTCCAAGCTATTCAGTGCTTTCGGACGATGATTTTAAGGGTTTTGGTATTATTGGCTTGCATGAAGCTCTTGAGCGTTTCGAATCTTCTCGCGGTTTAAAATTTGAAACTTTCGCGTATCATCGAATTAAAGGAGTGGTTCTAGATGAAATGCGGCGTCTTGACTGGCTTTCACGCACGGCACGTCGCAGAGCACAGGAGTTTTTCGACACTTCAGTTAAACTGCAAAGTGAAATAGGGCGAGAGGCAACTTCTGAAGAAATACGTTTGCGCATAGGAGCGACAAACCAAGAGTACAACGACTATTTAGCAGCTGTTGCGGCTGCAACAGTTTCATTTGAAATCAGCGATTTGCAACCGACGCCCTTTGGTGATGAAGATTCGGTTATTCGCGAAATTGCCGACCCAGATTGGCGCAATATGCTTGTAGAATTGGCAAATGAAGAACGCATGGAATTTTTGACCGGATACTTAGACAAGCTTCCAGAAAACAAACGTTTGGTAATGATGCTTTATTACTACGAGGAACTGACTTTAAAAGAAATTGGCAATGTGCTAGGCGTTACTGAAAGCCGCGTTTGCCAAATACATGCTACTATTATAAAAGATCTTCGTGAGCGCTTCCGAACACTCGAATTTACTGAGCGATAAAGTTCTTAACACATTGGAGAACCTGCGCGAGCTGCCCTCAATTCCGGCAGTGGCTGCTGCTGTGCTTAGCGCCATAGAAGATCCTGATTTGAGTGCATCTTCTATTTCGAGATTAATCGAACGAGATCCTGCTCTCACAGCCCGAACGCTTGCAGTGGCAAATTCGCCGTTTTACGGCTTTGTTCGTCGTATTTCTACGGTGGAACTTGCAGTAGTTATGCTTGGCGTAAGTACTATGAAAGAAATTGTGCTAAGTGTTATTCTACAAAGGATTTTCACACGAATTCGACCTGCATTGTTAGATGTTCGCACTTTTTGGCGCTATTCTGTATATTGCGGCACAACTGCCCGAACTCTTGCTAGAAAATTAGGTTATAGAGTTGCAGGTGAAGCTTTTGTGGCCGGACTAATTCACGATATAGGCGTTCTTATAGAAGCGCAGTTTTTTCCAAAAGAATTTGAGCAAGTGCGCGAATTGCAAGCAACTGCGTCGTGCTCTTTTATTGAAGCCGAGCTTGAAGTATTCAATGCTGCCCATACTCATTTAGGCGCATGGTTTGCATCCAAATGGCAGCTGCCTCATCAACTGATTAATGCTATTTATTGGCATCATACACCTTCGCCACCTGAAACTGCATTTGCTCCAATAGCAAGCACTAAAGACAGTGAAACCGCTCAACCATTAACAGCAATGGTTGCTTTATCTGAATTTTTTGCTGCTGATATGGGCTTTAAATCATGGGCTGCCGAGGATGTTGAGTCACCTTTGTATTTGCCAGATGATTTGCTAGAACTTTTACGGTCAAATCCATTGATGGACTCTGAAGACAGCATAGAAGCGCTCCGAAATAATCTTAGAGAGGAATATGAACTGGCAGTTCAATTTTTTGGTTGATTATACTACAGTTTAAATAGTGTGCCTTCACACTCTATATTAAAGTCAATTGCAACAACACAAACTTATACATTTGAAACCCTACATGTGATAATGGAAAAAGATATTAATATATTCTCCGCTGACAATCTTGTGGCACAAGCAGCAATCACTCCGCTGATAAATGGCTATCATGCTTTACAATTTTATGTTACAAATAACGGACAGCTTGCAAAAGAACGAACAGATACGTTAGGCCTATTTTATCTTTCGCCTTCTGGCGGCGCTTTGCGCGATGAAAAAATGAATATTGTTCTCTATAGTGCAAGATACGATAAATTCAAAGGATACGGCAAAGCATAATTTTCACATTTTTAATACAATTGCTGGCAATTTATATCTGCATCATACAGAATTTTATTATTCTATTATTTCTACTGCATTAAATGACATTTGCAATATTCTGTTGTTATTTGATTCTTTTATTTTTTCGGCAGAGTTATATAATTAACTTGCGCAATGGCTGTTAATTTATTATTCTCATCAAATAAATCCACATTGATAAGAGATAGTGTTCTTCCACGTTTTACTACATTAGCATGAACAATAGCGTCAGTGGTGCAGGGAGACAAAAAGCGTATATTCATATCAGTAGTGGCAAATTCAAAATCAACACCTGTTTTTGTTAATAATGCAACAAGCGCAATAGTGTCTGCTGCGGTCATTAGCATTCCGCCATGATAAGAATTGAAAACTCCGTCGAACTCCTTATGGTGCGGAACAATTGCTCTGCATTTTCCATCTGAAAGAAAAAGAATTTTTACATTGAGTGTAAAAAATATAGGAATTAAGCGCAGACGATCAGCAATATCATTTGCCAAACTTTCTTGAATGTCATAATCAAAAGATATGTTGTTCATTTTTATTCTGTTCATAGCGCAAGTAATGTCGCTGAAATTTACTAGCCATATTATCCAAACCATTCTTGAACAATTTTTTTCTCATTGGTTTTATATGATTTATGTACAAATTCATTTGTAATGTTATTATATTGATAATCTTCTTGCCACTCATTATAATTCAAAGCGATTTGTCGGATCGAATCAATAATAATATCTATTTCTTGATCTGTCATAATTGGATGAATTGAAATTCTTATCCAGCCCGGTTTTTCCGATAAATCTCCTTGATTGATCTTGCATGTGATTTCTTTTGACATTTCTCTTGACACTCCAAGCAAAAAGTGTCCATAGGTGCCAGCGCACGAACAGCCGCCTCTCGATTGAATTCCGAATCTGTCATTAAGTAACTTTACACCTAAATTATAGTGAAGCCCTTCTATATAAAAAGATAGAACTCCAAGCCGATTTTCAACATTGCCAGCTAGTAAATAAAGATTTGGGATAGATTTCAATCTCGGAATTAGTGTATGTAATATTTCCTCTTCGCGATTTAAGATATTCTCTGTCTTCATTTCTTCTTTGAGTTTAATGCAAAGAGCTATTTTAATTGTTTGCAGAAATGGAGGCGTGCCGCCGTCTTCTCTATTTTCAATATCATCAATGTAAGTATGTTCTTTCCACGGATTTGTCCATTTGACTGTGCCGCCGCCCGGGTTGTCAGGCACAGATAATTTATAAAGCGATGAATTAAAAATAATAACGCCTGTTGTTCCAGGCCCACCAAGAAATTTATGCGGCGAAAAGTAAATTGCATCAAGATACTGCAAAGGGTTAGATGGGTGCATATCAATTTGCACATAAGGAGCCGAACACGCGAAATCTACAAAGCAATAGCCGCCATACTTGTGCATCTTTTCAGCGATTTCAAAGTAAGGCGTTTGTATTCCGGTAACATTTGAACACGCTGTTACAGAAGCATATTTTACTTTTCTATCTTTATATTTTTCGAGCAGATTTCCCAAATTATCAAGATTAATTAATCCTTGTTCGTTCGGCATTATCCACTCAATATCGCAAATTGTTTCCAACCATGATGTCTGATTAGAATGATGCTCCATGTGAGTTATAAATACAACCGGCCTCTCTATTTCTTCAAATCGTATTGAATTTTTATACTGCTCAGGAATGCGAAGCCCTAAAATCCTATGAAATTTATTAATAACTCCGGTCATTCCCGATCCATAGGAAATAATGCAATCTTTTTCGTTGGCATTTACATGCATTTTAATGATGTTCCGCGCTTCATGATATGCTAATGTCATTAAACTGCCTGTTATTGAAGTTTCTGTATGCGTATTGGCAACAAAAGGGCCGAATACATTCATAATTTTTTCTTCAATCGGCTTATACAATCGTCCACTTGCAGTCCAATCGGCATAAATAATGCGTTTTTCACCGAAAGGCGATACAAATCTTTGATCTATGCCTATAATATTATTTCTAAACCGAGTGAAATAGCTTTCAAGATTCGATGTTTGATTATTTTCCGGCATATAGATTTAATCTATATTTATTTAAAATAGTTTTATTATATTTTTATAACAATGCGCATTCTATTGTAGTTATCAGTATTATGAAGTGTTTCAAAGGAAATATATCAACTATAAAGCTAACAAACAACGGACTCAATATTAAAACATCTCATTTTCTTCTTTTATAATTTTGCGTAATCCTCCAAGATTACCATTGCTGAATAATAAAATCACATCATTTGGCATAAGCAACGAGTGAAGTAATTCTGCAAGTTCAAATCCCCAATTTCCTTGTTCGGCAGTTGATCCAGTAACTAAGTGCGTTGTAATTCCCTTACTTTCAATGTCATTTTGAAGCTTGGTCAAATCGAGACGTTCATCAACAGCATAGCGTTCGGGACGATTTAACGGGCAAAACACAACCAATGCGGATCCTATAAAACACTCCGTTAATTCTTTTTGAAAAATTGAGCGTGTTGTTGTATTGCTTCGCGGTTCGAAACATACAATTAGGCGACGTTTCGGAAATTTTTGTTGTGCGGCATGCAATGTTTCAGCAATTGCAGTCGGGTGATGTGCAAAGTCATCTACAACAATAGCACCTTTCCATTTGCCAAGAACTTCAAGGCGACGTTTAGGCAGTTTAAAATTAATAAACCCGTTAAGCAATGAGAATATTGCTTCAGACAGAGAAAAATGTTGTTTGCGAAAAGCGGCATCATATTGCATTGCTGATAATGATGCAGCAATAGCCGCCACAGCATTGCGCACATTCATTTCACCAAACAGCGGTGTAGCTATTCGCCCTATTATCTCTGACGATTTCAACAATGTAAAAGCTGTGCCTTCAGAAGAATACTCAATTTCAACGGCTCTCCATAAAGCATCTTCTTCAATGCCAAAAGTTTCCACTTTCGCCAAAGCGCTATCAGCCACGCTACGGCAAAGTGAATTGGCACTATTAACAAGCAAAGATCCGCTTTGGGGCACAAGCCGAGCAAATAATCTGAAAGATTTGGCAATGTCGTCTATCGAATCAAAAACATCAGCATGGTCAAATTCAATATTATTAATCACTGCAATATCTGGACGATAATGCATAAATTTTGATCTTTTATCAAAAAAAGCAGCATCATATTCATCGCCTTCCGACACGAATATGCCATTTTGTTTTGGTCGGCAGCCAACATTAAAATTACCCGGCACACCGCCAATAAGAAAGCCCGGAGATGTTCCGGCATAATCTAAAAGCCATGCTGTCAACGATGACACGGTAGTTTTTCCATGGGTTCCAGAAATAACTACAGATGTATTTTGCCCTATGAGTATGCGCCCTATAAGTTCAGGCATAGAAATAATGCGCAAACGATTGTCAAGAGCATATTCTAACTCGATATTGTCACGAGAAATAGCATTTCCTACAACAATGATTGCGTTGTTTTTATTTTCAAGGTTTTTTTCGCTGTAGCCCTCATAATATTCGATTCCAGAATTGCTTAATATTTCGCTCATTGGAGGATAAATTGCATTATCCGAACCGCCGACTGACAAGCCGTTTGCCGCACATGCAAGCGCAACATTTCCCATTGCTGTGCCGCCAATTCCAATAAAATATAGTTGAGAAGAAATATCAAACATAAACTTATAGAGTAATTATAATGAATATTTAAATTTTTGCTGCATTCCTAATATTTACATAGATTCAAAAGCGATTGCCAGCCATTCGCCTTCTGACTTTACAGAAAGCGTGTGGAATCCGGACGATTCGGCGGCTGTGCAAATATCTTCGAGGTCATAAACCAAAATACCAGAAACAATAAGAACTCCTTTGCTATTCGTAAGAGCTTTGCGAAAACGAGGAAAAACCGGCACAAGAAGATTCCGAAAAAGATTGGCAACAATTCCGTCTGACTGCGGCAGATCAACAAAAAAAACATCTGCCTGACTGCACAGCACAATATCTCTCACATTATTTGAAGCAATATTTTCAGCGCAATTATCTACAGCCCACGCATCATTGTCGAAAGCAAATATATTTGAAGCGCCAAGACGCGCAGCAAGTATAGACAATATGCCAGTACCCGAACCTGCATCAATCCAGTGAGATTTTGGACGCACATATTGTTCGAGGAATTGGCATACCATGCGTGTAGTTGGGTGATAGCCGGTTCCAAACGACATTTTTGGATCTATGCGCAAAATTATTTCTGCCGCAGGAATATCTTCAGCCCAAGACGGTGCTATTACAATTCTTTCGCTAACAATAACCGGTTGCAAAGATTTTTCAAATTCAGCATTCCAATTTTGGGCAGTAAGCGGTTCTACTTGCCCAATTTCTACAGAAATCCCAATATTTTTTAGATTATTTTCCAATTCTTCTATTGAAATTGTCGCAAAATCAATTGACGTAAATGAAATAACAAGTTCGTCGAAACGTTCTTCAATGCCAAGCATTGGAAGCAAAGAAATTATTCCCAATGCAATGTCGAATTGCTCTTCAGGAATATGAAGGTGAACATTTATATAATCTGCGTCAGAAATGCTGGAAGTCATGCGTTATAGATAAATATTTACAAACATAAAATGCAAAAGTAGAATAAATTACCATGTTAATGGAAGAAGCCAATAAATTTTTATTGGAAGAGAAATTGAGACGCATAGAACTTGTTGTAATGGACGTTGATGGAACATTGACCGACGGAGCTATGTATTACTCAGCCGAAGGCGAGGCAATGAAACGATTTTCCACTCGCGATGGCATGGGCATAACATTGCTTCACCGCGCAGGAATACGCACTGCCATTATCACAAGCGAAGATTCTCCCATCGTTATAGCGCGGGCTGCAAAGTTAATGATTGGCAGCGTAATTATTGGTTCACGCAATAAGAAGCAATCATTGCTAGAACTAGTAGAAAAAGTCGGCACGATTTTGGAGAGAGTTGCTTATATTGGCGATGATGTTAATGATGCAGTCCCAATGAATATGTGCGGAGGTAGCGCCTGCCCTGCAGATGCAGTTGAAATAATACGCTCGACAGCGCAATTTATAAGCAGGCATAATGGTGGAAACGGAGCGGTTCGAGAATTTGCAGAAGCCATACTAAAAGCGCAAAATAAGCCTATTACTCTTCCTGAACAATGGTGATATTTTCGCTTTGCGAACGATTGATAATCAAACGATAATTTTAATCAACTACAATAATTGCAAGGAAAATAATTATGAGCAGCGAAAAAGATGTGGTAGATTCTTATGCCAAAGGTTTTTTCTTAGGCGCATTAATCGGCGGTGCCGTAGGTGCTGTTTCGGCATTATTATTGGCCCCTAAAAGCGGCCGTGAATTGCGGCGCGATATAGCTGATAAATCAAGCGAAATTTATGGTAAAGCCAATTATTATTTTGGCGAAGTGCAAGAAGACATGATAGATTTGGTAAATCAAGGTCGTGAAAAGGCAGAAGGAATTGTTTCCGCTGCAAAACGACAAGCCGAATCAATCCTCGCAAAGGCAGACAACACTATGCAGGAAGCACGATTTCGCGCGGCAAACACTAAAGATGCCTTACAAGACGGAGTATCTCGAGTTCGCGACGCAACACGTGCAGGTGCCGACGCATTTCGCAAAGAAATGAGCGGCAATTCCGATGAACATGAGACAGAATTACTCTAACTTTTGATTATGGATATAACACTCATTATCTTTGAAATTATTGCATTGACGGCTTTTGCATCGCTGTGCATTGCTTTGCTGATTGGAGTTAAGCGGGCTTTGCTTTTATTTAACAAAACTTCCCAATCACTAGACGAAATGACAGCGTTGATGCGCACAATCGAAGGCAATTTAACGCCGGTTGCTCAAACGTTAGACATTACATTAAAACAAACAACTGAAACGCTTGAGCGCATAGACAAAGAAATCGAAAATGCCTCTGCTATCGTAGGACATTTTCGTGCTGTTGCAGGACGCATTGACGATCTTGAACAGCGTTTGCATCAGAAAGTAGAGCGTCCGCTTTTGCAGGCAGCCACACTGATTTCCGGTGTTTCGAAAGCAGTTATCGCATTTTACGATACATTTGCCCGAAAACGCTGATTAGCGTTAAATTCTATGTTGCGAACATTATTTATTGTTGGAATCGGCGGATTCGCAGGCAGTATTGCACGGTATATCCTCAGCTTTGCGGCATTAAAAACATTGCCAATCGGCTTTCCATTAGGCACTTTGTTGGCAAATATTCTCGGTTGTTTTCTTATAGGAATATTCTACGGATGCTCAGACCGATATGCGTGGTTCTCGCCGGAACTGCGCATTTTTTTAACAGCTGGCTTTTGCGGCGGCTTTACGACATTTTCATCATTTTCCTACGAAAACATTCAACTTTTTGAATCAGGCCGCTATCTTGCTTTTGCAATCTACGTAGGCGGAAGTTTCGCAATCAGTATAAGTGCAACGGCAGCTGGAATTGCAATAATGCGATAATCTTTATCTGCTATTTTTCAATAATTTCTAGTAAAATATTCTTTTTGCTTTATAGTAAGTTTTTAATGCAAAGAAATATCGCTTTATCATCTGTTAAATTATGCTTTAACATATCTTTATGTGAAGAGAGTAATAAGAAATCTGCGAGCTAAATACTGTTAAATTCCCTTCGATTTGCGGTACTCTGTTATGGACAAGCCGGCAATCGCATAATTTTCGGGCTTCATATCATTAATAATTATACGCACATCATCGGCAGGCGAACCAATTGCGGCAATGACAGCGTCTGCAATTCCCTTAACTAATTTTCTTTTTTGCTCTACTGTGCGACCTTCCACTATATTGACAGTGATTATCGGCATACAATCATGGATAATTGTAAAAATTATATTCTTTTGGTAAGATTAAGCAACGTAAACAAACAACTTTAAAAAGTCATTAAAGTGCGAAGCAATTCGGCCCATTTGGTAACAAGTAAAACGCGATAACCGAGATACGTGCCAACTCCTATCATAGTCAGACCTGCAAACTGATGAATGCGCAATGTGAGTGCCGGGCTAAAACGCGAGCGATAATGCGAAACAAAACGCAAAAGCGAATACAGCCAGCAAAAATTGCCAATGCCAAAACCTAATGAAAACAAGACACTGTCGACAAATGAAGCGCCAACTAAACCAAAATGTTGGACACCCATGGTTGTGTAGCCGAGTGAAGGTAGGAAAGTTGGATTTGCAATGTTTGCAAGAGCTATGCCTACGCCAAGAAAGAAAGGGCCATTGCTTTGTAGACGTCGCGAGTACTCGTAAAGCAAAGATTTTTTAGGAGCTTTATTTTTTGTTGATGAGTCGGAAGAGCGAAATTGCAAAATTCCATACGCTACAATAATTGCAACAACTACAGCTTGAAAACTAAGTTGTGCAAGAGGATAATGAGAAAAGAATTGCTCGAGCGTCTGAAAAATTGCACTAGTAGCTAAAATGGCTATCATGCAAAAAAGTATGTCCATCACTCCTGCGCCTGCAGCAATAGAAACTCCGCATTTCTCGTCGCCGCGCATCCCTGATTTTAGTACTGTAACACCTACTGGCCCAGGTGGAATCGCTAAAACATAACCGACTATAACCCCAGAAAGTAGCGAAAGCATCATATTGTAGTCTCAATAATTCGACAATCTGCTGCATAATTGTCTGCTAAGTGTGTAAATTTTTGCACACTTCAAGCAAAGTTACCACATCATTTTATTTTTGCCAAGCAAAATTTAAAAATAATTACAAATAGAAGCCGTGAAATTAATTGACCTTATGCAATCTGCCTATAATTGTTTCGCCGCCAATTACTCGATCGCCAACTTTTACATGTAAATCGGTATTGGGTGCGACAATTACATCCATTCGCGAACCAAACTTCATCATTCCAATTTTATCGCCTGCCTGAAGTTTTTCTCCGGTTTTAACTTCACAAACAATGCGCCTAGCCAAATATCCGGTGATTTGTTTGAACAGCACTTTGCCTGCTTCTGTCCGCACTCCCACACGGCTTTGCTCGTTTTTCTCGCTTGATTTTGGATGCCAAGCGACAAGATAGTCACCAGGCAAATATTTGAAAAACTCAACAAGACCATTGACAGGCGAACGGTTCACATGCACATCTAAAGGCGATAAAAATATGCTTATTTGCAAAGCTTCGCTGCATAAATATTCTTCTTCAAAGATTGGAATAATTTGCACAATCTTCCCGTCAGCAGGCGATAAAACAGCTGTATATTCGCTTGCTTGCAAAGGAATTGAGCGTTTTGGATCGCGAAAAAACCATAATGAAAAACAGTTGATGGTTAAGCCGAAAACAAACAGAGCCACAAAGAGAATTCCGGTTGTAAAAAACCACGAAGCAGCACAAATGACTAATCCGACAAATAGCAAAATAAAAAAATTATCGTATCCGTAGCGAGTAAACATAAATTATAGTTTATTTGAAGTTCGGCCGTATTTCAACAATAAATACTGCCTGAATATTCGGTCAAAATTGACTCTATTTTCGTAACTTTGTTGCTTATACTTACAAAAATACGAGTTCTATCACCTCTTTCTTCACAGCAAAATGAGATTTTCCATTGCACTCAACGACTTTCAAAAATTACTGCAAAAAGTAATGCCGGCTGTACCGTCAAAATCTACTCTTCCAATTCTTGAACATTTTTTGCTTAGAGTCAGCGACGGCGAAATTTCAATAACAGCAACTGACCTTGAATTAACCATAATTGCTGCAATGCAGGTAGAAACAGAATCGTCTGGCGCAGCATTAGTGCCGGCGCGAAAACTGACTGAAATTATTAAAGCATTGGCTGGCGCCGAAGGAAGCGTTGCTTTTTCTTGTGATGAGAACTATGACATATCGTTAGCAACGTCTTTCGGACAATACTCAATGAAAGGAATGAGTGATGCCGAATACCCTCATATTCCAGAACTTCATGGCGAAGACGAAGCGTTTCTAACCGCAGCCAACATAATGCGAATTGCCAATAAAACATCCTTTGCCGTTTCCAATGATGAGTACAAACCTGCAATGAACGGCGTATTTCTTCACTTTAATGGAACGAATGTAAAAGCTGCCGCCACAGATGGCTTTCGTCTTTCACAAGTTATTATCAAGTCCGAATCCGGCGAGCAATTGTATCCTGAGCAGCTAAAAGTAATAATTCCTGCTCGAATGGCAGAGCTTCTGCGAAAAGTTGATTCAGATGTAAAGGTTACCGTCAGCAAAACTCACGCACAATTCGTGATGAATGACACAACAATTTTAACTCGCTTGATTAACGAAACTTTTCCTCAATATGAAAATGTAATTCCTACTGACAATGACAAAATGATGATAGTTAATAACCGAGATTTATTGGCTGCAATTAAACGTGTATCCTTATTTGCAAACACAGCTTCTCGACAAATACGATTCTCAATAAAGCCTACTTTACTAACCGTAAGCACAGAAGATATTGGAAATGGCAATCATGCAAGCGAGGATGTTCGCTGTGAATTCAACCAAGAAGAATTTGAAATCGGATTTAACTATAAATACGTCGAAGAAGCATTGCAAAATATGGACGTATCCGATACAAACACTGAATCGGTATTTCTATTTTCTTTAGCTTCACGCGCATCTTTGTTGAAAAATCATCTTGATGATGATGCATTGCTTATGTTAGTGATGCCGGTTCGTTATTGATTATCTTCTGAACATCTTTTTGAGAAATATTAACCATTCATAGCTCTCTTATTTGGCGCGAATTGCTTGGTAAGAATTGCCTTTAATGGCAATTCGCGTTTTTTTTCTTGTTTTAATTTCCAGTTTTTGCTTAATGTCTTCACCGAAATGTATGTGATAAATTTGAATACCTACTGTAATAGAACAGAAACAAAAGTTACGGCTCAAACAACGCTTAAAGACCAGAAAATATTAAAAGGAAAAGTAAAATCCCGAAAATCCTGATCCAGACAACTAAAATCAAGCAATTCACAACAATCAAGCAAATCCTATAATCCCGAAAATCCTAATTCAGACAACTAAAATCAAGCAAATTACAAAATCCTACAATCCTACAATCCTACAATCCTACAATCCTACAATCCTACAATCCTACAATCCTACAATCCTACAATCCCAAAAATCCTAATTCATACAATCACAAAAATCCCGGTTCAGACAATCTTCAATCCCGTAAATCCTGATTCAGACAATCTTTGATTCGCCAAATAAAAAAGCGGAATTCCTTATAGGAATTCCGCATTGAATGATATAACTATCTATAAAAAAACTCAACAAGCTATTCTCCTAATGTCGCTGAATTGCCGCTATTGATTGCCAATCGTGACAGATCGTTTTTTGCGAGACGTTTTACGCCAATAAGACGTTTATTGTAATATGTGCTTTCAAGTGATGAAATAGTTACGCCATAACGCGAGCTTGAATGCGCAAAAAGATTATCGCCAAGATAAATCCCAACGTGCGAAACATATACATTGCGCCGAGTATGGAAAAACACTATGTCGCCAAACTGCATATTTTCACGATGGCGCACAGATATGCCGAGCGTAGATTGTTCGGCAGCTGTTCGCGGAAGCATGATATTGCCTGCCGAAGCAAACACAGAGCGGGTAAAGCTTGAGCAATCAATGCCGCTGCGTCCAGTCCCGCCAAAATAATATCGTGTTCCAACCCAGTCCATCACTGCGTCAATAATTTTCTTTTTGTCAATTCCGCAAGCAATGATTTCATTATCTTCGGCAGCACTGCCACCGTCCATAAATGCAAGCCAAAGCGAGCGAAAAGATTCAATATCAACCGTTACATCATCTTCTTTTTCCAGCTCTTCGATATCTTCCCCTTCATCAGGAAGTTCGCCGTTTGATTTTGCGATATATCCACTTTTCAATATAGGTAAAGCCCCGGCGGAAGATTCGCTTACAGATTCTTCTGCCCGAGATTCAGATTGTTCGACATCATCGTTTGCAATTCCGGCAAGACGTGATAATTCATCATTATTGCTGATGTGTTCGAGAGCCATCATTCTTCCTTGCACTGGATTGCAGGGCGTAACGTGCGCGTAGCGACCTTTGCGCCCTTTCTTGCGCGAAGAAAGTTTTTTTGAAGACGTCTTTTTTACGTGCTTTGCAGATGCTACATTATGTGTTTTTTTGTGGGCAGCTTCCGCATTTGTCGAAGGCAAAGCTATAGCAATCGCAAGGAGAACCAAGCCAAGCCAGAAAGGTATGAGGGGTATGGATTTATTCATAATCGCCTCTTTAGTTGAACAAAAGTACCTTGCTGGTGAACGCATTTTTGATATGCGCTCAGTTGTTGGGTTTCACGTATTTTTCCGGGCGGCGTTTGAACATATTAAATTCAGCCGAAAGCGGAAAGTTCTAAAATTAGCCGTATTACCGTTTTATTTTGACGGTTTCGAGAATAAGTTTTCCGGCACTTTCCGGGCAGAGACCAATAACGGAAGGCCGTGCTAATCTGAGATTAATATCGTGATATAAAAATATCCACGGCGCATTGTCTAAGACAATACGCTCCATTCGATTGTACATGGCGTACCGTTCGGCAGGAGTTAATTTTGGCGAGAGCGCAAGCTCATAGAGAGAGTCGAACCTTGCATCATGGAAATGCGTCGTATTCGGCCCTGCGGGGGAGGCATTTTTAGAATAAAACAATGCCAAAAAATTTTCAGGATCTGGGTAATCTGCAATCCAACTCGTGCGCCACAACGGCAGTTCCCCATTGCGTATCATTGACAGATGACGCGGAAAATCTACTTGTTGGATTTGCACGTCCAAGCCGATTTCTTTCCACTGCTGCTGCACTGCTTCGGCAACCGAAGCTGTGCGTTCATTAGCTCCAATTTGGAGTGTTATCGGCGGAAGTTGCCTGCCATTGCCAAAGCCGGCTTGTAACAATAATTCTCGCGATTTTTCAACATCATAATAATAACCTTCAACTTTCGGTGAGAATCCAGGCATTGAAGGCGGTAGAACGCCATGCTTGGCGGGCACAGCCCGCCCTTGCAATACATATTTTACGATTTTATCGCGGTCAATAGCATAATTTAATGCTTGCCGAAGCAAAACAGAAGTTGAATACGGCTGGTTTTGTGCTACAGGCAAAGCATCATCTAATTGGAATCCATAGTACTCCACAGATTGAGCAAGTTTGCGTATCAAGTGATAATCCGCAAACTTAGTTGAAAGAGTGCCGTCTGAGTTCAATACTTGACTCGTAACGGAATTGTCAATAGCAGCGATAAAATCTAATCGCCCTTGCTCAAATTCATAAAATTCAGTTTTGGGCGAACGAATGAACGTTATCAAGATACCATCTAAATATGGCAATTGATTGTCTTCATTATCTTTTCGAAAATACCGCTCGTTTCGCGTGAGAGCGAGCTCGCGGTCCTGCTCCCATGACAAGAAGCGGAACGCGCCGGTGCCAACCGGATGATGAGCAAATTGCTCTTTGTAATATTCGACTGCCTCATGCGGAACAATCCAGCAAAAAGGCGTTGTTAGAAGCGAAATAAATGGAGCATACGGCTTAGCTAATCGAATAATAAGCGTGGTATCATTAAGAACAACAATACCATTTATTCCGTTGGTTTTATCGTTTTTTGCAGTTTCGCGATGAAACTCGTCTGCTCCCTCGACGGTGCCGTGAAAAATCCACAATCCCGCCGATTTTATTTTTGCATTGCAAATTCGTTCAAATGAATATTTGATGTCAGCGGCAGTTAGCCGCCGTGTTTTTGCCGATCCAAAACAAGCGTCAGAATGAAAAAAAACATCATTTCGCAAATTAAATGTCCATACTGTTGCAGATGTGTCTAAAGACCACGATCGCGCAATGCATGGCACAATATTTTCCGAAGTGTCAGTTTCCACCAAACCGTTAAAAATTTGCCCGCCCGCCCATATTGCTGCTTGATAGTTTGTAAAAGCAGGGTCGAGCGTTCCAATACCGGCCGGCTCATTGTAATGAAATATACTGCTGTCGGACTTTGAATTTCTATCGCAGCCAAACAGCGCCAATAATAAGAGAATGCTTAATCGAGTTGTCAAAGTACAAGTCATGCAACTACTTTTTGTTGCAAACCAATAATTATTTAATGATGCAATCACCAAATACAGATTTTTAATTGTTCAAATATATTATGCTGTTTCTTTATGTTTCTGGCGATTGCTCTATTTTTTAGCTAATTAAGAAAAGCGATTTTAATTCTTATTGCTTAAAGTTTGGACGCCATAATGCATTATATGGCTCAACATTACTCAACCTTGAATTTCGATTTCCAATTCTAATGCTTTTGGAAATAGAATGTTGTTTTCCAAATGTATATGCTTATGCAAATCTTCTTCAAAATCTTTCAGCATTTGGAATGCAATGCGATATGTAGTGCATCCGTCTGCCGGAGCAGCGTAACTGTCCGAAAGTCCTGCAATTTTTACCATGCGTTCGCCTTCTATATCATGCTCTTGCATCATAGTTTGAATAGGAGCTTGGATAGATCCGAACGCAATATTTTTATCGTCGTTTTGATTCGCTTCAGCAAGTTTTTTTACAGCTGGAAACAGAACAAGCTCTTCTTTTTTCATGTGCATTGCAAGCTCTCTTGCAACATAATTGAACTCGCTCTCAATATCGAACAGCTCTGGATGACGACTGCCATGCACGCGGCACAATTTCTCTAAGAATTGTAGTAAAATAGGCGTTTGCTCAGTTACATACCGATGATGCTTTTGCTCAATATAATCGGCCAATTTGTCTAATGGCCAAGAATTGAAATCATCGCCCGAAGAACCGTCAGCAGCCAATATTTCAGAAATTGCCGTCAGTACTTCGTCTTTATCAACTTCTTTTCTCTTGCATGCATCCTCAATTGACAATCCGCCTTTGCAGCAAAAGTCAATACCGTATTTCTGAAATACTGATGCTGTTCTATAGTCTCGAGCAACAGTAACGCCCACTTTAGTTGTTTGTAATACTTCCATTGTTTATATGTTTATTACAATTTTTAACTATTTATGTTTTTGACTAAATTTAGCATTAGCGACCAATTTTTCACTCGTTAAAATCACTAACTTATCAATATAAAAGACCTTGACAGCAATGCGTTGCATTTGCATTGCCATACTGATATTAACTAAGAAAATTGGTGCTGCTACTTATCATATCAAGGCAAAAGTATGCAAAATATTTCACACTGCCAACCTTTTTTTCCTATTTCAGCGATAAAAAATTAGATTGACTGTGTATTAGCAAAATCTTAATTTTTCGCTGATATCATCTAAATTGCAGATTCTTTATATTCTCCCAACCATTCTATTTTCCGTATTTTTGCATGAAAATGCACATCACTTTTATATCTGATGCCAATAATGCTTAAAGAATTGTCTGTTCTCGATATACATGCTCTTTCACGGCCGTTCGCGCCGCAAACCTTAAATAATAACAACCAATCAGACGCATCACAATCGCACTATCGCAAACTCTATGTGGAGACGTACGGCTGCCAAATGAATCTCAATGATTCTGAAATAGTAATGAGCATAATGAAACAATGCGGCTATGCAGTTGCAAACAAACCCGACGATGCCGATGTTATCTTTTTAAATACTTGCGCAGTGCGCGATAATGCAGAGCGAAAAATTCATGAACGGCTAAACCATCTAAAATTCTTCAAAAGACGCAATAGAGATTTAGTAATCGGCATTTTGGGCTGTATGGCCGAACGGCTTCGTGGTGAACTTTTGGAAAAAGATTTGGTTGATATGGTTATCGGACCTGACGAATACCGCAGCGTGCCCGAGATAGTGAAACACGCGCTGGAAGGCGAAAAAGGCATTGCTGTAAAGCTCAGTCGAGTAGAAACTTACGACGATATTTTGCCACTACGAACCGAGGGGATTTCGGCATGGGTTTCGATTATGCGCGGTTGCGATAAATTTTGCACATTCTGCGTTGTTCCCTTCACACGAGGGCGCGAGCGCTCGCGAGGTCTGCAATCCGTAATCAATGAATTGGTTCATCTTCGCGACAGCGGCTTCCGAGAGGCAACTCTTTTAGGACAAAATGTAAATAGCTATCGCGACGAGCAAAGCGGAGCCGATTTTTCCGATTTGCTGGCAAAAGCGGCAATTGATGTTCCAGACATGCGAATTCGCTATTCTACTTCTCATCCATACGACATGAGCGATAAACTCATAGAAACAATGGCGTCTCACGACAATATTTGCAAGTATGTACATCTGCCGGTGCAATCAGGAAGCAATAGAATTTTAGAACTGATGAATAGGCATTATACAGTTGAGCATTATATCGAGCGAATGAATGCAATAAAAAATGCAATGCCCGACTGCGCTTTGTCGACTGACATTATTGTCGGTTTTCCAACAGAAACGGAAGAAGATCAGCAGCTTACTCTTGACCTTATGCGCGAGGTTCGCTATGACGGTGCTTATATGTTCAATTATTCGCCGCGAGAAAATACAAAGGCATGGAAAATGGGCGATGATGTGCCGCAAGAGGTTAAATCTCGTCGTTTGACTGAAATTATTGACTTGCAAAATGCAGTTTCTTTAGAAAAGAACAACGCTGAAATTGGAAAAATACTTACAATTTTGGTGGAAGGCGCGAGCAAGCGCAATAATGCCGAATGGCAAGGCCGCACCGACTCAAATAAAGTTGTTATTTTCCCTTATTCGCTACAGCATGGCTATGTGGTGGGAGATTATGCACAAGTGCAAATAAATCGCGCCACAAGCGGAACACTATTCGGAAATATTGTCGCTTAACGCACATTTAATAAGGAATTTTCATGTCGCAGCAAATCACGCCAATATCAGAAGAAACAGAAAAATACCTAATTGAAAATTTTTCATCGGAGGATAATTTTCTTCAACAAATTCTATTAGAATCTGCCGCGGCTGGAATGCCTCAAATTTCGATTGGCGGAATACAGGGAGCGTTCCTTCAGTTTTTGCTCAAGGCAATAGATGCCCAACATGTACTTGAAATCGGATCGCTTGCGGGCTATTCGGCCATAACTATGGCTCGCGCTTTGCCGCCGCATGGCAAAGTGGTGTGCATGGAATACAATCCTGATTTTGCACATTTCATTGCAAAAAAAGCCGATGAAGCAGGTATAAGTTCCAAAATTGAGGTTTATGCAGGCGATGCAAAACATATTCTGGCTGATTATAAACCTGAGTTCAGTTTCGATTTTGTATTCATTGACGCCGACAAACAAGGATATGAACAATATTTGCAATTAGTATATCCTATGGTGCGAAAGGGCGGCATTATAGCTGGCGACAATGCTTTGGCTTGGGGGCAAATTGGCGAGGAAAACCCTAAAGTGGAAGCTAATAATGTTCGCGCCTTGCAAGCTTTCAATCATGCTTTACGCACTCATCCCGGACTTTCTTCATGCCTTGTGCCAATAGGCGACGGCATGGCAATGGGCGTAAAATTATAGCAAAATTTATAAATTGCTGTTTTTCTTCCGACAAATCATCTGATCCTTACGCTTCCAATTGAAAAACTTGATGCCGGGAACAAGCGAATTTCTACGTAATTTTGCAGAGATTTTCTTGCATAATTTTTGAGTTAACCATCTATGAGCGCACAATGCGTTTTGATTACCGGTTCCAATGGCGAAATTGGGCACACATTGTTAGAAATGCTTGCCGAAAAGGGCAATACGATAATTTCCATTGACTTGCATACGCTCTCCCCTGCTCATTCATCTCTTTGTGAAGAAGAAATTACAGGCGATATTCTTGATGAAGACATTCTTCGCGCCGCAGAAAAATATGATATTGACGTTATTTTTCATCTTGCAGCTCTTTTATCTAAAAGCGCAGAGTTAAATCCCGAGCGCGGACATCGTGTAAACGTAGAAGGTATGATGCAATTTTTGCAATTGGCGCAGCGAATTGGCAAGCGGCGCGACAAACCGGTAAAAGTATTATTTCCCAGCACAATAGCAGTGTATGGCATTCCGACGCTGCACGAAAAGCAAAAAACAGGCAAATTACGAGAAACTGAATATCAATCGCCTATTACAATGTATGGAATTAACAAGCTTTATAACGAACATTTAGGACGATATTATTCAGATCATTATCGCCAAATGTCGCCAACGCGCGAATGGGGTTATGTTGACTTTCGAGGGCTTCGCTTTCCTGGTCTCATTTCTGCTTTTACCGTGCCAAGCGGCGGCACAAGCGATTTTGCTCCCGAAATGATTCACAAAGCAGCGCAAGGAGAGCCTTATTCATGCTTTGTACGACCAGATGCTCAGATTCCGTTTATGGCAATGCCCGATGGCGTGAAAGCTTTATTGGATTTTGCTGATGCGCCTTGTGAAGCATTAACTCAGCGAACATACAATATTGGCTCGTTTGCTCCGACAGCAGCCGAAATAGCCGACTTGGTTCGCAAAACTTTTCAGGGTGCAGAAATTGAATTTGCACCCGACGTTCAGCGGCAAAGTATTATTGATTCTTGGCCTGCCGACGTAGATGATTCCGCCGCTCGAAATGATTGGAAATGGATGCCTGAATATGACTTGCAACGCACGTTTTTCGAATATCTTGTTCCGAATATCAACAAGATGTATCATAAGTAGCCGCGAAGATTTATGAATGAGCTTGCTTATGAGCTGTCTCCTTATTTGTTGCAGCACGCGCAAAATCCGGTGCATTGGAAACCGTGGAGCAGCGCAGCATTTGAATTAGCGGAAAAAGAGAATAAACCGGTCTTTCTCAGCATTGGCTACGCAACGTGTCATTGGTGTCATGTTATGGAGCGTGAATCGTTTGAAGATGAAGCTGTTGCAGCGTTGCTCAATGCAAATTTTGTATGTATAAAAGTTGATCGTGAAGAGCGTCCAGACATAGATACCGCGTACATGGAAGCATGCATGGCAATGACCGGGCACGGCGGCTGGCCTCTTTCTTTGGTTCTCACTCCCAGACGATTGCCAATATTTTCTGGCACATATTTTCCAAAACATAGCCGAATGGGCCAAATTGGCTTTTTAGACGTCATGCAGCGCATAGCTCATATTTGGGCTAATGAGCACGACAGATTGAATCTGTCAGGCGAGCATATTGCTAAAGCATTACAAGAGCGTACTAAAGAAATTCGCAGCGATTCCGAAGATGAGATTACACGCGAAATAGTCGAGAAAGCAGCTTCTGTTTTTGAAGCAACGTATGACAATCAGTTTGGCGGATTTGGATCAAAGCCCAAATTTCCCACGCCGCACCACTATATTTTTTTGCTTCGTCTTTTTTCCTCAAATAATAACATTAATCTTCGTAACATGGCTTTAACTTCGCTGAGCACCATGAGGAGTGGAGGAATTTACGACCAAATTGGCTTTGGCTTTCATCGCTACAGCACTGATGAGCGCTGGTTTCTTCCTCATTTCGAAAAAATGCTCTACGATCAGGCGATGCTGGCAATTGCATATTGCGAAGCTTTTGCAGTTTCAGGCGAGCAGCTCTATGCGAATGTATGTAAAGAAATTTTCGAGTATGTCAGGCGTGATATGACTTCCGCCGAAGGCGCTTTTTATTCAGCCGAAGATGCCGACAGCGAAGGGAAGGAAGGCGCATTCTACCTTTGGACTTGGCATGATTTCGATATTTTGCCGCAGTCACTTGCGGAACGATCTCGAAGCCATTTTAATCTCTCCAACCAAGGAAATTACTATGACGAAGCAACCGGCAAAAAAACAGGCGAAAATATTTTGTACGAACACCCGCATAGCTCGTCGCTGACACTAGACGAAGTTCGACAAGTACGAACCATTCTTCTTGAAACAAGGAATAAACGCACTCGGCCGTTCTTAGACGATAAAATACTGACTGATTGGAACGGAATGATGATAGCCGCATTGTCTTATTGCGGCCGATTGTTAAAAAATAATGAATACATTGAGCGAGCAGCAAAAGCCGCAAAATTTTTGCTGTCAGTTATGCGAAACGATGATCATTTGTTTCACCGCTTTCGCAAAGGAAAAGCAGAAATACGTGGTTTCCTTGATGATTACGCTTTTTTCGCTTGGGGTGTGTTTGAGCTTTACCAAGCATCGGGCGAAGATTTTTGGCTGCTGCAATGCACAGATATTTGCAAAGATATGATCTCTCTTTTCCAAGATGGAGACGGAAGTTTTCGGTTGGCTGCATTAGGCAATAATGAAACTCCATTCGAATGGAATTCTTCAATCTTTGACAGTTCAATTCCATCTGGCGCATCAATGGCAGCTTACGTTCTATCTCGGCTTGGTTTCTTGTGCGACAATGCTCAATTTACCGATGCTGCATTTCGCGCTTTGCAAGCATATTCAGGTCAAATGCGCGAATATCCGGCAGGTTTTGCTTGGATGATGAATACAGTAAATTTTTTAATAGGTAAAAGACAAAAAATCATACTTTCCAATGCTGGCAATACAGAATTATACTATGATTTTTGCTCGTTTGCTCAATCTCAATATTTGCCAAATACTGTTGTATTCTATGATAAAAATGGCGAAGCTCTTACGTTGCCTGCACCTGAATTAGAGAAGATGAATTGCAATGCTACCGCCGCCGCTTATGTCTGCGACGAATTACAATGTCATGCTGCCGTTTATTCCGTTGCAGGGTTGCGCACAACACTTCAGGAGTCACTACAAAATTGAACGTTGCAATCGTATTAATATTCATTGGCTTCATTTTTTCCGCCTTTCAATTTACCTCTGTCGGTACATACGCTGTTTCATTAATTGATATTGGCGTAATCTCATTTTTTCTTGTAGTTCTAAAGCGTTTGCTATGGGATGGCGAGGCAATTACGATACGTCGCTCATTTGCTATGTTCTTGCTGCTGGCATTCCTAGCTTTTGCCATACTTTCCGGCTTTTATCCGCTCTTTTCGTCCGATCCGCAAGTTTTGCAGCAATACTTCAAAACTTTTATTCACTTTATTTATGTGTGGTTTATAGCTTTTTTTGCTATTTCCATGGACATTCCCCTTAAATCTTGGATTATCGGACTTAAAGCATGGTTAATTCTATCAATTCCTGTAAATATTTTTGCGGCTTACCAAATAGTGGCACGCGCCTTCGATTTGCCTTTTGCATGGCTAACTATCTTTAATTTTGTGCAAGATGGTCGTGGATTTGAAGCACCAACAGAAATGACTCAGCTTAGTTTGAGTTTCGAAGGTTTTTTTCGTGCTACTTCCGTTTTTTCCGAACCTTCGGCTTTAGCACTTTTCAACGTATTGGTTCTCGCCGCAATACTTGCGCCCTATATTCGCAACACAGCGCCATTTATTTCATCAGCATTTTTACGAAGAATAATTGTAGTATGTTCTACCGTAGGTCTTTTTCTAACATTTTCGCTTACAGGATTAAGCACTATCGTCGGCATTATTGTAGCGGCATTTATTTTTGAACGCAATTCTCGTTTAATTAAATTATTAAAAAATATAACAATTCTTGCCGCAATACTTTTTATAACCGATATTGCTGTGGAATATTATGCTGATATTAGCGTTACAAGTTTGTTTTTGCAGCGTGTTGGCGGTATTGTCAGCGTTTTTTCTGGCGGCAGTACAGAAATGACAACTGGAGAATCATTCTTTACTCGTGCAAATACAATGCAAAAATGCGTTGAAATATGGACGCATTATCCTTTAACGGGTATTGGACTTGGCTGCTACTATTCTTATACAAAATCTGCTGAAATGGCTTTTGCAGATTCCACGTTGTTTCAAGCTTTGTCAGACACTGGATTGGGAGGATTTCTTACTATCGCCGCATTGAGCATTAGTTCCATACTTATCCCTCTCCAACCAAGATTTGTTCAGAAATTTTTAGGTCCTGCAGCTGCGAAGCACAATAATGACGGCGATCTAAGCTCATGCCGCGAGTTTTCGATATATGCCGGCATTATAATGATGATTAATTTATTCATCGGAAATTCGTTGGTTGGAGTTTATCTTTGGCTGATTTGGGGAATGATTTTTTCAATTTCACAAAATTATTCTCCGCATGGCGGATTACGTTTTGCTATTCGCCATCCGCTTTCTGTGTTCTTTATATTTTCGAAAACACTTCAGATAACAAGCTAATAATTGCAAACAATATAAATTCTTGTTCCAATGGCACAAATAATTGACGGAAAAATTATATCGGAAAAAATAAAACGCGAGCTGCATCAAAGCACCTCCGATTTTATTTCAGAATCTGGGGTGCAGCCGCATCTTGCATTGATAATTGTAGGCGACGATCCCGCTTCGCATGTATATGTTCGCTCAAAAGCCAAAACGTGCGATGAGCTTGGCTTCAGATCAACCATTGTAAATTTTCAAGAAAATGCCTCAGAACAAGAAGTTCTTAATCTTATTCGCCAATGGAATATGAATGATGCAATTCATGGAATTTTAGTGCAATTGCCCTTGCCGCGACATATTTCAGAGCATACCGTTATCGAAGCAATTTCTCCAGCCAAAGATGTGGACGGGCTTCACCCCGAGAATATGGGGCGGCTTGTATTAGGTTTGCATGGTTTTGTACCATGCACTCCTGCCGGCATCATGGAATTGCTGTCAAGATCGGACATATCTACCAAAGGAAAACACGCAGTAGTTGTCGGTCGAAGCAATATTGTAGGCAAGCCGATTGCCAATCTTTTATATCAAAAGATGCCCGAAGCCAATGCGGTTGTTACAATTTGCCATACTGGCGCCGGCTCATCGCTTCGAAGTTATACAAAACAGGCAGATATTTTAATTGCCGCTGTTGGCGTTCCACAGATTATTAAATCAGGCGATATTAAAGAAAATGCTGTCATTATTGACGTTGGTATCAATCGAATACCCGACAATTCTAAAAAAAGTGGATATAGAATAGTTGGCGATGTAGATTTTGACGATGTATTGTCGAAAGTGTCGGCCATCACTCCCGTGCCCGGAGGCGTCGGTCCCATGACTATTGTTATGCTTATGAAAAACACTCTTTTAGCCGCTAGTCGCCTGACATTTAGCGCAACAAAGAAAGAATAATTTTCGTATTGCTTTATGTATTTTTGCATGATACAAGCGAATTTAAGGCGTAAACATGGCTCAATTTTATCCGAATAAAAAATTCTCTGCCGACGAAGCGCAAGCAATTATTAAACGCGCTTTAGAGCGCGCATCTTCTTCCGGTACAATTGCTTTTAATGAATTGGCAGAAACTGCTAAAGAATTGGGAATAGAAGCGGATGATTTAGCTGCCGCTATTGAAGAGAATGAGGCAGTAAGCGAGGTTGAAGAGGCTCGCAACCGATGGCAGCGCTGGCGTAAACAGAAATTTTACAGGCACTTGCGTGCATATTGCATTGTCAATGGAGCTTTAGCAATTATTAGCATTATCAATCAATCGGGAGCATTTCTTTTTCCGCTTGTTGGCTGGGGTATTGGTCTTGCTTTTGATTATTCCGGTACTTTTTTCCCCAAAGACCGAGATATAGAACGCGGCACTATGTCGGCCCTCAAGCGAATTCGCTCAGAAAAAGAACGCAATAGCGTTACCATGCCCGATTATAATTATCGCCCCGCTCGCCCTGAGCCATTCGATGGAACTAATGCAAAACGAACAGATGAGAAAACATTCACAGTAAATTTTGACAAAGGTAAAATTATCATTACAAAAGGTGATAAACGAATAGAAATAGGAGAAAAATAACATGCCATTGTTACTGCACTGCTACTCTGCAATGCCAATTCCTTGTTTTCGTCAAATATCCTTCCAAAACAAACTATTGTAGAATCACACATTATCCCTATGTTCGCCAAACAATTATTCTTATCTGCCGCTCTCGCAAATTTCTTGCTTTACCCTGCTGTTGGATGCAGCCGCGCATCCGATGGATATTTATCTGAAAAAAAAAATCAGTCAAATCATTTGTTTGCCGAAGCCCCGCCTCGACACAGTCCGTCGGCAGAAATGTCTGTCCAAAATATTGGAGAATCACGCAAAAATGCCATTACGGAAGCTGTTCGAATATGTAGCCCCGCAATTGTTGGCATTAATGTTACAGAAGTCCAATCATACAGCCCGCTTGGCGGTTTTTTTGACGACGATCCTTTTTTCCGCAATTTTTCTCGGCAATTCTCGCAGCAGCGCTTAGTACAAGGTCTTGGCTCCGGTTATCTTATTTCTCCCGATGGATATATTTTAACCAATGATCATGTGGCTGGACAAGCAAAAAAAGTTGTGGTTACAATGACAAACGGCGAAAAGTACGACGCTGAAATTATCGGAAGCGATCCTACTTCTGATGTTGCTCTTTTGAAGATAAAAGGCAATAATCTTCCGTATCTAAAATTAGCCAATTCCGATGATGTCATAGTTGGCGAATGGGCAATCGCTTTTGGCAACCCATTCGGACTTTTCGATATAAATGCAAAACCTACCGTAACTGTGGGAGTGGTCAGCAATATCGGCGTAAGCTTTACCCAAAGCAATCGAGTATATAGAAATATGATTCAAACAGATGCAGCCATAAGCTCTGGAAATTCTGGCGGTCCGCTTGTCAACTCCTACGGTGAAGTGATTGGAATGAACACCGTTATTTATTCTACTGCACAAAGTGGCTCAGGCGCCGGAAGCATCGGTATTGGTTTTGCAGTTCCTATCAACAGAGTAAAATCAATTGTAGAACGTTTGAAAAAGGACAATAAAATTGATCGTGCATTTGACCCTGGCTTTTATGTGCAAGATGTTGATGAACGCATTGCACGCTCTTATGGGCTTGATAAAACTGAAGGCGTTGTCATTACTCAAGTTCGGCGCAATTCATCAGCAGATAGAGCCGGTCTTGAGCCGGGAGATCTAATTTTAAGCATCGACGGCTCGCCGGTGCATAAAAGCGACGATTTGCAAATGATCATTTTTGACGGAGTTGTCGGGCAAACATTCGCGATAACTCTTATGCGAGGCGATGAGAAAATTGTAAAAAAAATGATGCTTGAAAAAGCGCAGACCGGACGCTAATATCGAGCTTGAATATACGAAATACTAACTTCTGCTCATAATACTAAAGAATTATCCAAGTGTATATCCAAGACGATCAAATTCATCTTTTGCCTGAATTTTTGGCAAATCAAATAGCTGCTGGCGAAGTTGTGCAGCGGCCTGAATCAGTCGTCAAAGAACTTGTTGAAAATGCTTGCGATTCTGGCGCGTCCGAAATTACGGTGGTTGTTCGCGGTGCAGGCAAATCTCTTATTCATGTTGTAGATAATGGCTGCGGCATGAGCCGTGCCGATCTTGCAATGTCGGTAAAGCGTCATGCCACAAGCAAAATCCGCACTTCCGAAGATCTTGAGCGAATACTCACGCTTGGTTTTCGCGGCGAAGCGCTCGCCTCCATTGCTGCCGTTGCAGTTTTGGAAATTCGCACTCGCAGAAAAGAAGATGAAAATGGCTGGAAATTGACTACCGAGCCACTAAAGCAGGAACTACTCGAACCGTTTTACACCGAAATCGGCTCGCAAGCAATAGTCCGCAATATTTTTTATAATGTGCCTGCGAGGAAAAAATTTCTTAAAAGCGACCTGACTGAGTTTCGTTATATTTCGGAAACGATGCTAAAGTTAGCTCTCAGCCGCCCTGATATTCGCTTTGTTTTTTACGATGGCGACACGCTTATTTTCGATGCTCCTTCCGGCGATCTACGACAAAGAATCGCATCTCTTTTTGGCGAAGAATCATCTCGAAGCATATTGCCAGTCGACTATCAAAACGACACGCTCTCTATTGCCGGATTTGTTGGTCAACCGCACTTAGCAAAGCAATCTCGCGCCGGGCAATTTCTTTTTCTCAATAATCGCCCTATAATCAGCCGTTCGCTTTCTCATGCCGTGTTTCTCCCATTTGAACACTTAATTGACAAAAATTCTCATCCGTTTTATGTTGTTAATTTGACTGTTGATCCTCAAAAAGTTGATGTAAACGTGCATCCGCAAAAACACGAAGTAAAATTTGACAATGAACGAAGCATCTACAATGCAATTCATACCGCCGTTTCTAACGCATTGTCGCAGTCGAATCTTATACCCGAACTAAAATTTAGAAACCAAATGGTTGAACAACCATTCGAAAAAGTCCATATTGGCGCCGCGCGAAACGATTATGCTCTCATCAATCGCATTACAGGAGAAATAATAGAACAAAATCGTCGTGAAACGCAAGAAACAACAAATTTTATAAACAAACAAAGCGCAGGCACAAGCGGTAGGCAAGAGTCGTTTTATTCAGAAAAAGACTCATCTCAATCCAAAAATTTGCCAGAAGGATATCACCTACCCGATTACGGCACAAAGCCCATGCAGCCGCATGAGCATACGGCGTTTGATGCATTGTTTGGACATCAGCAGCCAACAGCTCGCAAGCAGGACCAAGATGCCAATGATGAGTTTTCCATATCAAATATGCCAATGTGGCAGCTGCATAGAAAATACATTTTTGTGCAAAGTCAAAAAGGCGTTATAATCATAGACCAACATAATGCGCATGAGCGCATTCTCTATGAGCGAGCTTTGCGATATATGAACGAGGGATTTCGAGCAACTCAAGAACTGCTTTTTCCGGTTAAAGCGCCTTTTTCTCCCGATGAAAAAGCTCTTGTTGCCGAATTGGAAAACGACTTGCGAATTCTCGGTTATGATTTTGAGCTTTCCACACAAAATAATATCATCATTCGGGGCGTTCCCTCGGATGTGCGCGGCGGTTCTGAAGAACAATCGCTACGCGAAGTAATTGAACAATATGCCGAATATAGCCGCATAAGACAATCGGACAGACGCGATAATCTTGCCGCTTCCTTTGCTTGCAAATCAGCAGTAAAAACGGGTGAATTTTTAGAACTTCAAGAGATGAAAAAGTTAGTTTCCGATCTGTTTGCTTGCTCATCTCCGTATGTATGTCCGCATGGTCGCCCTGTAATTCTCGACTTTTCCTTATCTGAATTTGATAGGCGATTTGGCCGTACTTCGTAACACGATATTCATACAATTTTGCAATAAAAATCTCTGTGAGCATTAATTTGGTTATTCGTTTTGCGTAATGAGCAAACATGCTTCAAAATCACCGCTCTCCAGTACCGTTTGGATGCTTTCAATAGTTAGCATGCTCGCCGACATAGCAAGTGAAATGTTGTATCCAATACTACCTATTTATTTGGCAAGCATCGGCTTCTCGGCGGCATGGCTTGGAATTCTAGAAGGTTCGGCTGAAGCCGTGGCAGGAATTTCAAAAAGTTGGTTCGGCGCTTTGTCAGACCGAATTGGTCGTCGCCTGCCTTTTGTTAGCGCCGGATATTTTCTCAGCGGCATAGCCAAGCCAGCCATCGGTTATTTTACTCATCCAGTCGGAGTGTTTGCATGCAGAACGCTCGACCGGCTAGGCAAGGGAATACGCAGCGCACCACGCGATGCAATTCTTGCCGATGAATCTACACCGGAAACACGCGCATCTGTCTTTGGGTTTCATCGCGGGATGGATACTTTAGGAGCTTCTATTGGATCTTGCATTGCTCTAATTATCTTGTGGCATTTTCCTGAAAATTATCGATTTATATTTCTGACGGCAATCGTTCCGGGCATAATTGCCGGAGTTCTTACATTGGCAATAAACGAGAAACATCGCCCTAAATCAATAAAAATAATTCAGACATGGCGTGAAAAATTGTTGTACTGGAAAAATTCCTCCTTCGCTTATCGCCGATTTACACTGTTGATGCTTCTTTTCGCTTTAGTTAACAGTTCCGACATGTTCTTATTAATGAAGATGAAAATTGCAGGATTAGAAAATACTATGATAATCGGTATGTATATCCTCTATAATATTGTTTCTGCTGTGTTGTCATATCCGCTTGGCATTATTGGAGATAAATTTGGGAAACGCCAAGTGTTATCGTCTGGCTTGCTTTTGTTTTGTATCGTTTATTTCGGTTTTGGAATAGCCGATTCTAACGTAGCATTAATTATTCTGATTATTTTATACGGAATTTTTAATGCTGCAACACAAGGAATTTCACAAGCAATTATTTCTGATGTAAGCCCTAACGAAGAAAGAGCTGCAGCGTTGGGGACATATTCAGGTCTTCAAAGCATAGGCTCATTGATTGCAGGGATTTTGGCAGGTCTGTTTTGGACTTTATTCGGACATTCGGCAATGTTTATAATTTCGGGAATATCTGCCGCATTTATAGCGCCGTTTATTTTAATGCAGCCATCGTTGCAAAAAGCACAATAAAAAAAAACCGGCATATCTATTTATGCCGGTAACAATATGCAATAATAGCATAACAAATTATATTTTTTGCAATTCTATATCGCAATTAATTTTTATCTTTTCGCCAACGATTAAGCCGCCAGCTTCTATTGCATTATTCCATTTCAATCCGTAATCAAAGCGATTTAGTGAGCCGTTTAGCGAAAAACCGGCTTTAGTATTTCCCCAAGGATCTTTTACAACACCGCCAAATTCAGCGTCAAGCGTTACTTTTTTCGTAATTCCACGAATTGTCAAATCTCCTATTACTGCGTACTTGTCATCGCCAAGATTTTTCATTGATGTGCTGACAAAAACAATTTCTGGATACTTATCGGCGGCAAAAAAATCGTCGCTGCGCAAATGATTGTCACGCATATCATTTTCAGTATTGATACTTGAAGCTTTGATACGAACTTCAATCTTTGCATCTGAAAAGTCCTGTTTATCAGATTTTACTTTGATGGTAAAATCTTTGAACTTTCCAGCGACATTTGTTACCACCATGTGTTTAGCTGAAAAGCCAATTGTTGTATGAGCAGCATCTTGCTGCCATTCGCCAGCAAGAGCAGTTGCGCCAGAGGCTACAATTGTAGCAGCCACGGCTGCCGAAGCAATTTTAGACATAATAACTCCTTGAATTAAATTATTAAACATACAAATAATAAAGATTATTGAACAAAAAGTTAAGGTAACTTATTTTTAACTTTTAACTTTTAACTTTTAACTTTTAACTTTTAACTTTTAACTTTTAACTTTTTAACTTTTAACTTTTAACTTTTAACTTTTAACTTTTAACTTTTTTAATATTTTGATTATTATTCTAATGCTTATCTTCTGCTTTGAATAGATCAAAATATTGATTTTAACTGCTTATGTGTTTTAACACGCATATAAGTAATATTTATTTTATGCGCCCACTCCTAAAAGTTGGGTAAATTTCAAATTAAAGTAAACATGGTGAAAAAGTACAATTTTTACTCATTTTATAAGAAGTAAACGGCAAAAAAGCGTCTTTTTTAGCTCTTAGAAGAGATGTTTTTTGAAAAATAGCGATTCTTTCGTCTGCAATTTTTATAAAACACCTTTTCAGAGTAGGCTCATTTTATGAAGATTGATATATTCTTTCACAAATCTCAGATAATTGATTACATTCTTGCGTATTCAGTTTAGATGTCAAAGAAGCTTCAATTATTTCTAATTTTGGCGTTAGCCTATCTAAGAGATTAAGACCTTGCATGGTAATTTTGGTAACTGACCATCTTTTATCGTTGTCGCAGATTACGCGCTCTGCAAGTCCGGCGCTTACCAATTTATCAATGTGTCGAGTAATGTCACTTCCCTGCTCAATGAGTCGCTGACGTATTTCAAAGCGAGGATGTCCTTCTGGATAAACGCCTTTAAGGATTCGTAAGATATTATACTGTGTAAAGTTAATTAATTCTTCAGCGCATAGATTCCCGCCTGTTTGCCTAAAGTAATCAGCAGCTACCAACACACTCAGCAAAGCTTCTGTTTGCGGAGACATTGGCTTTGTCTGTTTTAATCGAGAAAGTAATTTAGTTGCCATAACGAGTGCAAATATACAGAAATGTGTTGCAACACGCAAATAATTTTACAATTTCAACAATTCTTCACAGAATTACTAATGAAAATTTTGATTCGTATGTATGAATCTGCCATCATTGAAGCAGGAATAGTACTTTAGCGAATGCGTACTACAACCGAGCGGTTACGCGTTCTGCTGTAAGGCGAACTATCTTTTGCAAAAACTTGATCTTGAATATTTATTCTCACTTGATTACCATGCAATCCAAGAAGCGTTAATGCAGCTTCAATTCGTTTATAAGCGAGCTTTTTATTATATTCCTCAGTGCCGAGATCGTCAGTAAGTCCAATCAATTCAATCGTTTTATTTTGTTGAACCGAGGTTTTGACGCGATCAACGACAAAAGTATCGGCAGAAGAAAAATCGCTTGAGTCAAAACTAAAATAGCCCAAAATATATTCTTCATATTCCTTTGCCTCGTTGAAATTTATTTTTTCTTTAACGGCATTTGGAATATACTGTATCATAACGCTTACAGCGTCACTTATTGATTTGCCATTTGCGTCAGTCAAAGTATATTCAGATTGTAATTTAACTGCATTTTGCAAAGGTTGAAATTCTAAGGGATCAAGTCGAATATCTTTATCTGAATCTTCGAGGTTTGCAAGTAATTTATCGCCATATCTCAATGTGCCATGAATATTAGCCGGCCTATCATCACAAACGTAACGCGAAGTTGATTTTATGACAATTGGATTTACATGCTGTATCGTCTTCTCGGTTATAAAGTTGAGCGGCTCTTGTTTTCCATTAATTGCAAACGTAGCTTTTCTCATTTCGTCTCGCAAATCGGAGCGTTGAATTTTCTTTGGAATTTCACCTTGAATAAATGAAATATTTCCAAAATCTGCATTTTTTCTGCGAAGCATCAGTTCTACTGCCTCGCCTCGTTTTTGAGCAGTTTCGGCTGTTTCGTCATCGGCATAATATGTGGTAACAGTCAATTTGTCTGACGGATGCGATTTTAAATACACAGCAATTGCGTCAATGACATCGCTATTTTCTGCATCAGCCGAAGCACTGCTTTTAAGCAGGTTTTCTGAATTGCGTTCGAAAAACACTGTCGGAGCAAAAGCACTTCGCTCGATAATTTTAGTTTCGTCTATTGGAACAGCTATCAATTGTCCATTTTCGCAAATCAACCCATTTACAAACATTCTCGTTGATAATGTTAGAGTTGCATCCTTTACTATATGTTGAGGCGGCGGAGGCAAACTCGGTTTTTCTTCAATTCTTGGCTTGGGCAATCGGTAAGAAAACGAAGATCCAATTCTAAGCACATTTACTTTCCAAGCAAGCGAAGATGAAATATCGGCAAGCGCTAACGAATAGCTTATTTCCGGTTTCAAAGTTGAAAGTGGTCCCAACGAAATTTCATATTGAAATGCAACAATGCCAGCCGAAAATAATGTAAAATTCCCTGGTATTTCGCCGTATTTTTCATTTCGGATGCGGCTGCCAGTTTCAAAAGTAACTCCTTCGGGCGCAACTAATTCCTCGCGGCGCACCATTTGAGCGGAAATAGGAATACCCGTTTGAATACCTATTTTTACAGAGAGTGGCATTTCATTCCAAGGATATAATGCTAAATACGGTTCTAACAGCATTGCAGAAATTGACGAGTTCAGCGAGGTTTTTACCAACGCTTCCGATGCTTTATTGCCTTGTATAACATTACCAATAAAATCTTGTTTTTCAATTGCGGCAGAAAAATTTGAATAATGAAGCAAGCCGCCCACTCTATAGCTAATGCCAAAAATTCGAGCAGATGGGAAATACTCTGCTCCGACGCCTAATGCCAAACCTAAACCGGAACCTTTGGAAAAGTTATCGCCGTAACCACCAAATCCCGGAACGACAGAAAAATCGGCATTATGCAAATTAATATTTGCTCCGGAAAACCCTAAAATTGCACCCGGCTGCAGAGGACGCTCAAATGTTTGCGCCGCAATATTTTGCATAAAGTTCGAATCTGCAAGAAAAAGGAGTAACAGTATGAAAAGCTTATTGCAAATGTGATTCATAAATTAAGGAAAATAATCTCGCTTGTCTGTACAAAATGGAAGTACTGAATTGTTTTATGAAAAGAAGTAATTTGCTGACGCATCATTGAACGATCAAAAGCGAGGAAGTAATATCGCCGGAAATCCCACGCGCTACCACGCGATACGCACCTATTTGCAGTGACGCTAAGGATATGAGGGCTGAATTTAAACCTGTGGCAGCTGACATTGAAATAGGAGAAACAACCGATCTTCCAACTTCATTTAACACTTCAATGCTAAAATTGCCTGACGTTGGCGCATAAAAATTAACAACGACTTCATCACGCGCCGGATTCGGAGAAATATTAACAATTGTCAATGAAGTATTTTGAAGAATTGAACAGCCGCCGCAAGTATTGAGTATGTGAAGTTCGCTCGATGAAACAACAGTTTTCACAGCCGTTCCCCAATATTTTGCGGTTGTACTAAACTCAATTTTAGTGCGATCTGTTTCTGCCAATCCAGTTAGCCCTATAATTTTAACCGCAGTTCCTGCAAGCGGGAAATCACCTTCTGTGCGAAAACTAATAATGCGTTTATCACCTACAATTTCATTCTTTGTAATTTCAGCAGTTCCATACTCGCTTTCTGCTTTTACCGGAAGAAATAATCGCGGATTTAACGAAATTTCTCCCTCAAAGAACCGAATGCCGTTATAGGGTTTGTTCTCAGTATTTCTATATTGTATAGGTATTTCTACATTCTTGCGTGGGTCTGCTTCTACAGTAGGCGCAGACACTGTACTCGTGCCAGAATAAGCACCGGCAATAATGATTTTTTGGACAATACAAGGATTTAATTCAGCATCAAGAGCTTCACCTAATTCAGTTAATGGTTCTGTTGACGTGATATTCAATACAATTTCACCTTGAACAGGAATTGTCAAAGGCAAATCAGGAAAGAAAGTAAATGACGATGCTTTTGGAGGCGTTATACTGCGCAATACAACTTCATTAGGCGATGAATTTTTTATTTTTATGGCTCTTGTCGGTATTTCAGGAATAAATCGAATATCGGACAACATTTCCAGAGTTGCGCCAATTCCAGTTCCGTTCATAATAAAAGTTGGAACGTAAGTCCATTGTCCGCTGTGCATAACAAATATTTTTGTTATATCATTTCCCACTGTTTTAGGGTAAAATCTTACAGTTGCTCGCAATATTTCGCCGGGCTGTAGAATAGTTTTTGTAATCGGCGGAACAAATGAAAAACCAGAAGTAAAGCCATTTTCCACTGAAAGCTGATCAATTTCTAAAGGAACCGGATCATTGTTTCGTAAAATTTCAATTTCTCGAACTATTGAATCTCCCACGCACCATTTACCAAAATCTAAATTATTTGCCAGAAAGTTCATAGAGCGATCATATGAATATCCTTGTATCGCAATGGGAAACTCGCGAGAGCATGAAGCGAGCATCAGTGTATCGTGCAAGAGTCCGGTGTCTTTTGGCTGAAATCTAACAGCTATATCCATACATTTTCCTGGATAAAGCGTATCGGAAAGAGTAATCGGTTTAAGCAATGCAAAGTGTTTGTTGGAAATCAGCTTAGCTGATTCAAAAAGTATAATCGAGGCCCCATTGTTGCAAATTGTAGCCCGCAGCGTTGTATCGCGCACATTCATCAGATAATTTGGCTTTAAGAGCGGTGAGCCAACGGTAATATCTGCCGGCACAATTCGCATAAGCTCGTCGGACACATCAGCCTCGGGATAGCTGAAATTTCGCAATGCAACATTGTCGGGCGAAAGCGCGGTTGTTGCGATAGATCTTCCATTAGGACTGTAAGTAATCGAAGTCATTTTTCCTGCATGACCAGATAAGCCGCGATTAAAAGAATCGTCAATTATTTGCCAAAGAGCAACCTGCGGCTGATATTGAAATCCAAGTCCAAGATAGCGAGACGTGCCGTTAAAAACCAAATTGAGCGCATCACTGGAAGTTTTATGGAGAGATCGAATAATTGTTTTTGATGTAATATCAACAATATAGACCGCCGATTCGCTGCTGCTTGAAATTGTTGGCAAAGAAGTTTTTATGGCAATCCCTAATAATTGATTATTAGGAGAGAGAGTAATTCTGTTGATTATCGGAAGCTCCGGGAATTTAATCGGATCTGTCGTCGAGTAATTGGGCGCTGATATTCGCGCAATTGTGCCATCGAGCATTGCTACTGCGCCATTTCCGTCGGGATTCAGAGTAAATGCCGTAATTGGCGCCAGAAACGATATTGTTCGAAGCAACGAACCGTCTAAAGTAGAATACGCATACAGCAAATTACCGAATTCCGGTATGCAAATTATTTCTTTTCCCGAAGGATCAATGATAAACTTGTTAAATTTGACAGGAGCAGAAATGACGGTTGAAGATTGAGGCGAAGACGTGCCAGGAACGAAAAATACGAGTTTCTGAGTTCCGTTCATAAGTCGGAGTCCCGCCGCTAGACGATGAGAGCCAATATATGAAAGTCCAAAAAACTCTGCCTTTTGATCAGGGTAATCTATCTCGCCAACCGAATATTTTTGCAGAACTGTTTGGGAAGCGACATCATATTCTCTTACGTCTCCATTTTCATAGGCAACGGCAAAATTCTCGCCTTTTCCATCATACGCTAATGTATATGCGCCTGCAATTTCATCACGAAGCTTCACCTCGGAAAAATTGGAGAAATCTTGTCTGGCTCGAAACAGCAATGAATCAGTATATTGAGTTGGAATAATCCAATGGTAAACACTGTCAAGAGTTTGTCCGATGTTTTGCCATTGTTTGCCGCCGTCAATACTGTAATCAACAAATACCGGCGATCCTGCCACGCTGCCTATCCATTGGATATCAACAGATTGACAAGGTGAAAAGTTTTGTTTTGCGTTTGGCTTCGTAATATTAAGAATAGTGTTTTGAGGCAGCACGAATGTATTCCCTTTCAACTCAAGATATTCCTCTGCGCCGCCTTCGTAATGCACAGTAAGTATATCGCGGAAATATCTTGGCGCATCGGGGCGAAAAGTTATTTCGATGCTATAACGAAACGGAGATTGAATGTATGTGGGCGGAGTTTTGGAAGACACAATGGAAGAACCCTTCCATACCCATGTAAAATATGGAGTTTGCGTTGTAATTGAGTCAATGCGAAGTGAGTTTTGATTTAGATCTGTGCGCGTTGTTTGAGCAGATATTGTCACATTTAGAGTTGTGTCATTTCCGGGAGATATATTGCCAAAATACAGTCCGAAAACAGGCGTTGCCAATAAATCTTTGAAACGAGCTTGAACATCGCTTGTCATCGAATACTTACCTTCCACAAAGCCAATATCTTTAGCATCGGTTATGACAAACAGAACATTATTAGCAGAAGAACTGATGCCTCGCGAATGTGAATGCCAATATACTTTCTGGTAGTTATTGCTAATTGGATCAACTTTAAATGGTCTTGACGAAAAATTTCCTTCGACAATATTGATATTTGACGAGTTGAGAAGAATAGAACTTCCGTTGCGACTGGCACGTATACTCGCTGAAAGAGCAGGATAATTCGATGTTTCAACTGTTTTATCATTATTAATTTTTGCTATTTCAACCGTGATTTGGGCAGATGCTCCAATGAATGATAGAAAAGTTGTTATTACATACACGAACGCTATGCAATAGCAGTTTTTTGATTTAATAATTATGCTTTGCATCGCTCCAATAATTAGATAAAAGATGAAAACAGCCAACAAGGCGTGTCATAGACGCAGTATTTATAAATTTAGTTACAATTTTTAGAACTAGCGGAAACAACATTAAAGTGCAACAATATGTTAGAAATCTCTATCAAGATAAAAAGATACATTCTCGCAAAATATTAAGTTTAGGCATAATTTTTTCGGAAATATTGCAACCATATCAAATTAAATGAAAGATTTTTTATTTGAAAATTCATACAAATACTGTATATTAGTTGAGTAATCTTTCTTTTCAGAGGATTGACATTTAATTTATTTATATGGCATTATTATCAGTTAAAAATATTTAGCGCATAGCAATATATGTTTTCTCGCCGGCATTTTATAAGCTTAATGAGTACTCTTTTGGGTACTGCAAATGCATTTGCTCATCGTGATCGCCGTATTATAGTTAGTGATAAACAGTTGGAAAATCCGGTCATATCTAGAAAAATACTTCCTCCTGCCTTAAAAAAGGGCGCAACTGTTGGCATAGTAGCACCGGCAAGCGGCGTAGACCAATCCGATATTGCCTCAAATATTGCCATCTTTAAAGCTCTTGGATTGAAAGTCGAGCTAGCTAGTGCTTTATCTAAATCCAACAGATATTTAGCCGCGCCTGACAATGTTCGCGCCTCGCAGTTTATGGAATTTGTGGAGCGCCGCGACATAGATGCAATATTATGCGCAAGAGGCGGTTACGGTGTAATGCGAATTCTGCCAATGCTTGATTTCGATGCAATTCGCCGCAATCCTAAAATAATAATGGGCTATAGCGATATTACTGCTTTGCTTATTGCGATTGAGCAAATCAGCGGACTTATTACATTCCACGGTCCTGTCGCATCTTCGCATTTCGATCCATTTACCACCGAGTGTTTTCTTAAAACAGTTTTTGCATCAACCGAAGAAAAAACAAAACCAAAGGTGCTTGCAGTTACAGATGACTCGCTTATCACGCTTTGCAATGGAGTAGCCATTGGGCGACTTGTCGGAGGCAATCTTTCTATGGTTGTTAGCACACTTGGAACGCCTTACGAAATTGACACGGCAGGAGCGATTTTATTTCTCGAAGAAGTGTCTGAAGAGCCGTACAAAATTGACAGAATGCTAACACAGTTATGGCTCGCAGGCAAGTTGCATCAATGCGCCGGCATTGCATTGGGACAATTCAAGAATTGCGAAGCGACGAAGAGATCTGACATAGAACTTTCATTTACATTGCGGCAAGTGCTTGCGCAACGCATTTCTACGCTTAACATACCGGCTGCTTATGGTTTGCCGTTTGGACATGTAAAAAGTAAAATGACGCTCCCAATTGGCATTCAAGCTAAACTAGATGCAACTAAAAAATCTTTAACAATTCTCGAAACATCAGTTACAGCGTAGATGCTTGTGCAAAACTTTCCTATTGCTCAGCACCGCTGCCGTTTTGGTTAAATTCCTCTTATATGCCGCTAAACTGATAAAACTCATTTAATATTACTAGCTCGCCTTCTATCTTTACTGAAATAAAAAGTAACATTTTTGTTATTTTTGAGTTATTCTTGCATTGAGGACTATTCAATCCGAGAAAATCCATTTAACACAAATAAGAAAATCCGTTTATGAAAAAGCGCAGCATGTTTTTCAATGTTATAGCAACACTCTTGTTGATAATAATTACCAGCCCAAATTTATTGCAGTCCCAAATTTTATTTACTCTTTACGGGCCGGAAACGGATCATTTTCCAAAGATGCGGGCGTATTATCTCGCTCAAAAGCAGAATGCAGGAGGCGAGCCAACACAACTATCTGGCATCACCGAAAATAATTTCAGCATTAAAGACAACGGCATAGCCATACAGCCTGCTCTTATAACGCACCGCTGTTCTACAATTGTAGATGGTCCGGCGATTTCGGTTGTATTAGTTCTTGATAAAAGTTATTCAATGAATGATATTATCAAAACAAATCCAAACGTTTCTCGCTTGGAAGTGATTAAGACGGCTGCCAAAGCATTCGTTGATGCAGTAAAATACGTGCCTCCAACGGCAATTGCAGTTGTATCGTTCAATGCAATTTCTTACTTAGAACAAGATTTTACCGATGATAAAGGATTGTTAAAAGCAGCTATTGACAGCATAAATGCCGGCGGCGACACACGCTTTAACTATCCCCTGCTTGACAGCTTAAAAGGAGCGATACCCATGCTCTCACGAAGACCTCCTTTGCCTGTAAAACGTGTTGTTATTTTTCTGACAGACGGTGAGAACAACAGATTGGACACCATTCGCAAAGACAGTATTTTAAACGGGCTTCGCGACAATAATGTAATGTTTTTTGCAATCACTGTTCAAACGGCAATGAATTCAACGCTCGCAGAATTCGCAAGGGCAAGCGGCGGAGGCGCTTATTCAGTAACCGCCGGCGATATTGAAGGCCAGTTAGTCGCTATTTACAAGCAAATAGCAAATCGGCTGCAAAGTCGTGAATCATGCTATATCGAATGGGATGCTCCGCCCGGCTGCACCGATGCAAGTCGAGAAAGAAAAGTAGAGGTTGTGTTTGCTCCGCCGCCACCAGATGACGCCAAACCCAAAATAACGGTTAATCAAACGTATCTTGCACCAGAAAAAAGCGTTGTAGAATTTACAGTTACACCGCCTATTGTAAGTTTTGGCAATCCACCTGCAAACGGCTCTGTCATCAAACCCGTAACAATTACTTCAAACTATGACGTAATAATAACTTCTCCGCCAACTATTGCGTATTCTGGAGGAACATTCGCATTTAAAAACCTCAATATACCCGACACTTTAAAGGCAGGAGTTCCAAAAGTATGGAATATTGAATTTACTCAGGCCGCAATACAAGCTTATAGACAAGGAACCGTCGTTTTCAAAGGAAATACACCATGTAACCCTCCTACAATTTCGTTAAAGGGAGGAATTACAACAATAGTCCTTACCTCTCCTGTAGAAGGCAATGTTTATTCAAGCTGTGATGATATGTTAATTACATGGGAAGGAGTTACAGATCAGCAGCCAGTTGTTTTGCAGTACAGCACCGACAATGGTAAAACGTGGAATCTCATTAAATCAGATGCCATAGGCAATAAGTTTATTTGGAAAAGTAGTGAAATACAGAAACTGTCTCAAGGTTCAACGTATCGCATACGCGTATCTATTCCATCAACGAAAACGTATGTATGGGCAAAAAGCGGCGGCGGAGCCGAAGCCGACTCTTCCTATTGTGTAGCAGTCAGTCAAAATGGCTTGGATGCATTTATATGCGGCACTATTCAAGGAGCTGTTGATTTTGGCAGCGGCAAAAGTTTTACGACCGACGGCAGCTCCAAAGATGGATTTATTGCCAGATATGACGGTTCAGGCAATATTATTTGGGCAACGAACTTCGGCGGACCTGGCAATGAAGAAATTCCTTACGGAGTTGCTGCAGGCGAAAACGGCGAATCCTACATTACGGGCTATTTTGTTGGTGACGCCATTTTTGGAGGCAATCAGATGAACCCTGCTAAAAAGAATTTACGGAATTTCTTTATGGCGCGAATTACATCCAATGGAAGCATTGGCACTATTCAAAACTTAGGACCGCGTGCCAATGCTGACGGTGAAGCATACGGAACTCGTATTGCGTTCGACCCGGTTGAAAAAATTATATATACAGAAGGGAAATTCCGCGGCAAATTAATTGTTCCAGGAAGTGCGCCGCTTCAAAGCGGCGATCCAAATACTTGGACAGGTTTTTCTGCTAAATTTACTGCGTCCGGAAATTTTATAAGCGTAGAAATTGGCACTCCATATATGAACAAACCATATACCTCAACAACTGCCGTTGATCAAGAGGGTTGCCTTTACGAAACAGGGTCGTTTTCGGGAAATCTCGTCAAAGGAAGCAATTTTCTGACAAGCAGAGGCAAATCAGATGTATATTTATCAAAATTCTGCGGCATTCCAGCCAGCGCAGACACTACGCAAGCTCCTTTTACAATAGCTAAGGCACAGCTTTGGTCTGACGAACAAATAGGCGCCGTTTATCAGTTAGCAAAAACATCAGTAGGCGGTTCGAGCGACTCGACCATTCCTTTCAAAATTTATAATAAAGGGGGCATTCCAACCGAAATAACCGATGTTGTTTTCGATAATAGCGCTGAGTTCTCATTGGCGGCTAATCTTGTTGGCGCCACGTTCAAAGCATCTCCTAATTCAGATTTTGCCACTGTTGCAATTAGATTTACACCGATTTCTGAAGGTTATAAATGCTCAAAAGTTACTTTCAAGGCAAAATGCAGCCCGGATATTACAATAACTGTATGCGGTGAAGCAGTAGAGCCATGCAATTATGAGATGAAAAATCAAATTAGCATGCCAAAAACTTTGGTCAATACCGCTAGCCCTACAACTCTCGAGTTTAATGATTTATTAATAAACAGAAGCAGATTTATTCTTTCTGGAGTAGTAACTGTATCAGGAATAAATGCTTCTGATTTTACAATTCTTCAAGTAAATGGCTCGGCTTCTGCTGGATTCACTCTAAATCCAAATCAATCCTTAAAAGTAAAGCTAAGCTTCAAACCTGGCGCTGCTGGTGATCGCACAGCCTTTCTCAATTATGGACTTATACCTATTTGTGATATTCGTCAAACACAAATTAAGGGCGAGGGATTCGAGTCGCTCAATTTCGAAGTAGAGACAGGAATATGGAATTGTGTGCGCGTTGGTGCACAAGAAATCAAAGATGTTGTAATCAATAATACTGGCGCAATGAATGCCGAGGTAATTTCTATGAAATTATTTAACGGCACTAACTTTTCAATAGCCGGTACTTCTGTTCCCTTTACTATTCCTGCCGGAGAAAAAAGAAATGTTCAGGTTGCTTTTGCTCCGAAATCAGAAGCAACTCTTTATGATTCATTAATCGTGGAAGCAACCGGTTCGACGAATCTTATCAAATCAGGAACTTTGAAAGGCGATGGCTGTCTGCCTCATATCTCAGCAGTTAAAAATTGTTTTCCTTTGACAAGAATCGGAGATATTACAACCAAGAATAACGCCATTGTGATAACGAACAATGGAACTTCAACTCTTAATATTAGTGAAATTAATATCATTACTTCGCCATCGGATTTCTTCACTCCAACACCACAGACTAGTGCGATTACAATCGGGGCCTCACAAAATATTCAATTGGGCTTCCAACCCAATAATTCAGGCACTCGGACTTCGCTTGTCGAAATTGTGTCTGACGCAGTGCCTGGGCGCGATACTATAGAAGTATGCGGCGAAGCATTTGCTCCGGATACTACAATAAATTTCGGCACTATCTACACTTGTGAAACTCCTTCGGTTTCAATAATGTATGAAAATACTGGAACTGGACCGCTCACAATAGATGTTGCACTTGCAGGTGCTAATCCAGATCAATTTTCTATTACTCCAAGCGGCTCGGTTACAATTCCACGCGCAACATCCACGAAATTTATATTAAAAATGAATCCAACTAACGTTGGAACATTTGCAGCAGTGGCAAAAATTGGTCCGCGCAATGTAAATCTCACAGGCAAAGCTATTACGGCTGATATGCGAATTGCAACAGATCCGGCTAAAATTAATGATGCCGAGCCCGGCAAGATTATTCCTCTAACTGTAAAATCTTCACTTACTGAAGAGCTTGGCAGTATGAATATTGACAATTTAACTTGCACATTCAAAGTTAATCCGGATCTCTTAGCTTATAATAGTGTTACTTCTCTTAATAGTTGGAGTTGGGGCGCAGCTATTTCACCTGATAAAAAGACAATCGTTATTACAGGCACACCAAATGGCATTCCGCTTCAAAAAGGAAATAACATTTCACTATTTCGTCTCGACCTCGACTATTATCTCGGTTCTGCTGACAGCACAGGCATTCCTTTGTCTGTTGAGATCACGCCGGACCGAATAGCATGCCTGAATATTACAGCCAGCGGTTCCGATGAAATAAAACTAGGCAATATTTGCTTCCGCAACGGTCGCCTGATCAATCCCGGCAAAACGGCTTATTCTCTGTCTAATGCACAGCCAGCGCCTGCACGAGACGAAGTTACCGTGCATTACGGAATTGGGTTAAGTGCAAAAGCAAAAATTGAGCTCTATAATTCAGTTGGCAATATTATTGAGACCTTGTTGGATAAATTTCATGACAGCGGTGAATATGAAATGACATTGGATGTTTCGTCATTGCCGTCAGGAATCTATTTTTACACTTTAACAACTGGTTCTTATCGTGAACAGCGTCAATTAATCATTGCTCGCTAAAAAAAAAAATCTAAAAAATATATCGGTGTCGAGCAAGGCGAACGTATTAGTTTGAATACGCGCGCCTTGTTTTGTATTTTTGAAAACTCATTTCATAGAATTTCTGCAATTTTCATATATACAGATGAAAACCCTCTATGTTATTGCATCGCTGTTATTTTTACCGATTGTTGCAACATCGCAGATTTCCGGTATTGACACCTCAAATTATCCAATTATTAGAGCTTATGGAGGCGGACCAATTTTTAACAATGCTAAAGCAACGGATTTTAATGTAGTTGAGAACGGCCAAAGCATGAATGCAACTTTGACAGTCCAATGTTCCACCGTTGTGCGCGATCCGTCTGTAAGTGTTGTTTTAGTATTGGATAAAAGCGAGTCAATGCTTACACCCGTGGGCAATGGATTAAAGCGCATAGATTGGATAAAACAAGGAGCCAAAACTTTCGTTCAAGCATTAAACTTTAATGGTCAAACACAAGTGGCTGTCATATCGTTTAATGGCGAAGCATATATTGAATGTGGTTTCCAATCTGCCGCTGCTCCTGTGATTGCCGCCATAGACAATATAACTGTAGCCGGAGGAGCCACACGTTACGATCCGCCACTTATTGATCCTGATAAAGGCGCTATCACACTGCTTAAGACAAGGCCGCCATGGATAAAGCGCATGATTGTGTTTTTAACAGACGGACTTCCCAACATCCCGCCTTCTCAATCAGTTATAGTAAATCAACTATTAGCTGAAAAAATAATCCTTCATGCAATTTTTGTTACAAGCGAAATCAGCAACGAACTTAGCACGATAGCATTTCAAAGCGGTGGAAAATCATTCAAAGCGAATACGCAAGATCTTATAAATCTGTACTATCGTCAGATTGCCGAACAAAACCCAACCGATGTTACTTACTGCTGGCTGTCTTGGCAGTCGCCTACAGTTTGTAGTGATGCCGCACGCAACCGCACAGTGCAAATAACTCATCGGCCGACGAACAGCCGTCAGACGTTCAGCTATCTTGCTCCAAGCAGAGCCGTTGCTGGCATTGCGCTTTCGACCACTGAATTGCCGCCATTTCCTGATATTGCACCGGGTGCTAACGCCACTCAAACCTGCAAAATAACTGCAATTAATGCGCCTACTGTCGTAACTGACGCTTCAGTATTCCCAGCCGGTAATTTTACAGTGAGTGATTGGGGCGGCTCTCCCCCTCCATTCCCGTTAGCGCAAAATCAATCGCGGACTATAACCATTACATTTACTCAAACAGCTCCAAGAGACGTGCGCAATGCCCAAATTACCATACTCGGCTTGCCATGCTCGTCCCCACCAATGAAGGTTACAAGCGGCGCTGCGACAGTTTCAATCGTTAATCCCAACGGCGGAGAAACATTTTCTTTGTGCGATTCGATTATTGTAAAATGGACCGGAGTTGATCCGACTGACAGGGTAATACTTCATTACAACGACGACAATTCATTGATTTGGAAAGTATTAGCGACAAACGTCACGGGAATGAAATATGTCTGGAAATATCCTCCGCTTACTACCGTAGGGAAAGTGAGAATTGCAGCTTTAACTCCTCGAACAGATTATTCTGAACCAATAGTCGTTTCTGGAGCAGGCAAAGACAACGTTGCAGCTGCTTCAGTTCATTCTACCGGTTCGCTCTTGTATTTTACTGGCAGTTTTGACAAAAATTCAACGGTTGGATTTCCGCCGAATGCTAAAACTGGCCCGGCAACTATCGCTTCACCTCGAACTGAAGAAGCATTTATAGCGCAATCTGCTTTTGGCGTAGTACGCTGGGCAATATCCGGCGCAATATTTTTACAGCCATTTTTACCATTTACTTATTCACGCGGCACAAGCATATCAATTAACGAGCAATCCGGAGAAGCAATAGCCGTAGGAGAATTATACCATCAGCAAAACGGTAAAAATTCTGTATGGTTAGGACAATTCAAAACAAACGGCTCTGTACGCTGGCTCAAAGAAATATCATCGTATGCCGATATTCGCGCACGACGAATTGGAATTGATAAATTGACCGGCTATTATTACTTAGAAGGAGTTTATACAGGTGATTTTACGCAAACATTAGCAGATGGCAAGAATATTTATCTCACTTCAAAAAATCCAACTACATATCTTCTGCTGTTCGATGGGAACGGGAAAATAATGCACTTGCAGGACAGCAGTTATATTAAGCCGTCGCCGCCATTACGCGACAGCATTGGCAACTCTTATGATTTCGGATCTTTCGGAACTACTTTGCGATGCGCCGATACTACATTGTCAACAAAAGGGCTTACAGACGGATACATAAGAAAATTCGGCAGAGTGTTAAGTCCGTCAGATGAGAGCAATAGCTTTTTCTCAGTAATTCAACCGCTGATATCATTTAAACAAAATATTGTAATTGTCGGCTCAAGTAATATTGGAATCAGCAAAGATTCAACGTTCGAAGAATTGCTGTGCAATACACGCAAAGTGCCGGCAACAATTCGCTCAATATCATTCAGCGGCAGCGATTCCACTGATTTTGCCATTATATCACCAGCTTTACCTATCGAGATTCCGGCAGACAGTTGTATTGCCGTAACTATACGCATGACGCCTCCACGAGTAGGCAATTTATCTGCTCAAATGCGCGCTATTGGCGATTGTGTTGAAGCAAAAATAGAAATAGCTGGCATCGGCACGCAGCAAGAAGCTAAAATTACAAATTTTGACTGGGGAAAAAAACGGATGCTGACCAACAACTCCGGCTCAATTTACTTGGAAAATAAAGGCACAACACCATTAACAATTAATTCGATTGCATTAAAAAATTTGCCCGAAAGCAATTTCATATCTGTATTTCAGCAAACACCCTATATTCTTGCTGCAGGAGCTACTGACACAATTCCCGTAAACTTCGTTCCACAAGACACTTTGCAGCATATTAATTACATTACTGTTAATTGTGCCGAACTACAACAGCCAATTATTGGTTTGCTAAGCGGCGATGGTAGTCTTCCTAAAATTCAGTCGAAAGGTTTTAATTTTGGGCAAACGGACGTTGGAGCTGCTTCTCTTGCAATTGGCAGGATTTATCTTCATAACCCAAGTACAACTTCAGTAACGGCAGTTAAAAAAATTGAGATAGCAAGCAACCCAGGCGACTTTACATTTACCGTTAATACTCTGCAAAGATTCGACATACCCGAAAATTCGTCTGATTCTTCGGTGGTTACAATACGTTTTATACCAATAGCACGAGGAAGACGAACAGCGGTCGTTAAAATATTTTCTGATGCTGCACCCGGTCCAAATACAGATCCGACAGTGGAAGACACTGTTCATATCGTCGGTTATGGCTCTCTGATTGAACGACTTGCAACCACTCCGCCCAATTTTGACATTGTGTCGTCGTGCGACAATCCGATTCGAAATATTATCATCACAAATCCAGACACAATGCTCGATGGCTTCATCACCAGATTGGAAATCACCGGCATTGATAAAGATTTTTTTTCACTGCTGCCTGTCGATACTGTAATTGCGGCGGCAAAGTCAATATCTTTGCCTATACAGTTTCATCCTGACGAAAATCGCTCATACAAAGCCGATCTTCATTTCTACGACGGCTCAAATCAGGAATACACTATTCCGCTTGAAGCAACAGCCCAAAGCATAGATATTTTATATGAAATTACTCCCCAGAAAATTCAGTACAAACCCGGAGATAGCATTACATTGCATATAATTGCATCAACATCCTCAAAAGCAATTCCAACAACTCAGGCGATAACTATTAATATTGCAGCGAATAATAAAGTTATAACGTTTGGGCACATTGCCCAATCGTCGCCAGCGTGGAATTGGACATCAACAATTAAAGACGACACTTGTGCTTATATTGGTTTGCCTGCAACAGGCAATCAACAAATGCCAATGGGTGAATTGCTTGTATTGCGCTATCCTGCTTTCTTAGGCGAAACAGCAGTCAACCCTATATCGCTGATTATAAAAACAGATGCGCCATGCATAATTCCTCAAACAAACGGTGCTTCCCTTGAAATTCAGGATGTATGCTTCACTAACGCGCGCTTTGTTCATATTGGCAAACAATATTATCTCGGCACAGTATATCCGCAACCGTCCGGAGATGAAATTACAATCCCGATAGGTATTGGCCTTTCTGGCCGTGCCACCGTCAAAATAGTTGATCAATTAGGCAGAATAGTTTTACACGTAACTGATGAAATAATAAGCGAAGGCGGCTACGAATTAACAACTTCAATTGTACAATTGCCATCCGGCATTTATTCAGTTATTTACTCATCCGGACAATTTTCAGCCAACACTCCGCTTATCATTAACAAATAATACAAACGTTTGAATATAAATTGCCCTTGTTTTCAACTCAATATTGATAACAAGGGCAATTGCTTTATAGCAAAGAGTAAATGATTGCAAAATTTTCTACTTAATCCAAACTCGGTTATTTCACGGCCTATTTTCACACATTTCCCACAAATCACCCTACGGCGGATTCAACACTGAAGTGCAACACTTTTGTAATTATCAGTAAATACTTGAATTGGAGTTTTCCATCCAAGTATT